>JAGGXD010000044.1 GCA_021163295.1 Bacteroidales bacterium | reverse complement strand
CTACGGACCAAAATTGCCCCGTTCACCCTTTGAGATACCATGGCTGAATATTTTCTTTTATCTGAATAAGAAAACAAGAGCCAAAGCTGATACAACATGGTGGAAATACAGACGTTTACCCGGCTTCAATCCACGCCTGATCCAGGGACGCAATTTTTCCGCTTTTCAAAGGGTGAAAATGGATTTTGCGACGAACGGAGTGAGGAAGCAATCTCCCAGGAACAACTGAGATACCAAAGCAATAGACTGTCATAGGCTTTACGAAAAACCATGAAAGATTGCTTCACTTCGTTCGCAAGATCCTTATCCTTATTATGCTTAAAGGACCAACCAGCGGCCAGAACATCAAACCTCAAACTTCAAACTTGAATCAACTCCCACCAAACAAACCCTATTATTTTACAATTAAAACCATGTCTGTAACTGCCTGAACCACAGCTCTCTCTCTCTCTCTCTCTCTCTCTCTGATTTTTTTATCAAAAAAGTATAAAAATCCTTGGAATTGATCTTTTCATGGTTTAAATTTACTTCTGAAGATAATTTTAATAGCTGAATAAAACAGGAAAAATCATGTGAATTTTCAGTTATAAAGGAGCCTAGTATGTCTTCCTGGAAATAATTGTTGATTAGGATTGTTAAAGAAACTACCGGACAGGTTTGCCTGATTATATATTAGTTGTGGCAGAAGAAAAATAACCCTTAATACATATTAGAAGGATGAAGGATGATTATTGAATGAAGAAGTGAAGAGAAATACAGCTAAAGTTTGAACCTCAAACTTCAAACCAATATAATGAGAGGAAAGAACTACATAAATCTAAGTCCGTACGAATTCAAACTCCAGAAATGGTAGCTCCCTCCCCGGGAGCGAAGATAAAAAATATAACTTATAGAAACTACGGTTTCTTATTTTATAGAATAATAGATCAGAATAGTTATTATTTTTTAACATTGTTGTCCGGTAAAACCGGAATTTATTTAATCTTTATTGTTATTTGTCTGATAATCAATTATCATTTTTCCTATTTTCAATAGTAAGCCCCCCTCATTTCAGGGAACAGTGTATTTTGATATTTTAAATCATTTTCGTTTATTATGCTTCTCCAGGCTTTCTCAGGATCCTCCAGAAACCGATAAATATTGATGTAGTCCATCAACTGCTGTCTAATAATAGATACCATATTTGAGAATGCCCAGTTGTGTTTTATCTTGCTTTTGACTAACGATATTAGCAGGTTAGCTAACATTGCTGCCCATATTTGTATCTCAATTGCATTAACATTATCTCCCAGGAAATACTTTAATGGGAAATTCTGTTTCAGCTGCTTAAACAAAGTTTCTATTTGCCATCTTTTTTTGTAAATCAAGGCTATCGTTTCTGCAGGCAGTTTCAGATTATTAGTCTGGAATTCAAATAATTTTTTGTTTGTATCATCCCAATAGGCAATACGTCTGGCTTTGTGTACTTTTTCTTTTTTCTCACCGTAATGCAACTCAATAATTTCGTCTTTCAGGACACCCGGATCAGCATCGTCAGGGATATCGAACTCGTTTTTTGCCGTATAGAGAGCATTTGTTTTTAAACGGGTAACATACCATACCTCAAACTTACTAAATTCCTGATAACGGGCATAATCAACATAACCCTTGTCAAAAGTAATAATTGACCCTTTAGGTAAATTAACTTCACTCAATAATGTATGATCATGACAGGCGGCTGCACTAAAACGAATAAGACAGGGTACATTTTCATTGGCTTTAATAACTGTATGTGCTTTGATTCCCCCTTTCTTTTTTCCTTCTTTAGGATTACGTCCCACTCCTTTCAGTATCTCTTTAAACAAGGTTATGGTGGTAGAATCCATGATATAAAGTCGTTTTAAATCCTGTTTGCTCAACCGGCTGTCCGATAAACTTGAAGCATATTTTCGATATAAATCCATATAAATCTCCCCAAATACTTCACTGGGCCTGCGTTTGTTAGCATCAGAGAACGTACTACGTCTTACAACATAATTCAAGCCTAAATGCCCTAGCTTATGTGCATTTGCTAGTAAACCTATTATAGTTTCCCGTATAGATTGATATCCGTTTAACGTTACAAACATCATCACTATAAGGTGTTTATAGGTTGTGAACTTTTTCGTGTACCGGTCAGCTCCATTCTTCCTCGATATTTTACTTATACTTGATCTGTCTAAAAAATTAATCAGTTGTCCAAAGATCGGCTGTCCGGTAAAATTTGTAGATTTGCTCATGGTTATTTTGTTTTTGTAGTGAAATACAAAATTAACCAAGAATGGGGATTTTGCCCTACGGGGCATCCCCTTCTAAATTTTTTTTACCGGACACCACTGATTTTTTAATTAAAATTTTAGATCATGAAAAAAATACTATTAATGGGTGTAAGTATTGTTGCTTTGGCCTTTCTTCTTACAATTAATATTACTTTGAATTCAAGTAATAGAGGATTTCAAATAGAAATTGACGAACAGGTGGAAGCAGTAGATAATTATTTTATGCATACAGTTGATTGTTCGCTTGGGGGAACCTTTAAACGATGCGAAGTGGATTTTGGTAGTTGCGATGTTCATGCTCAGACCCGTTGTGTCAGGCAAGACTAATTGAAACTCTTCAAAAAATGGTTAACCAGACAGTTTATTATTATATTCTGTCTGGACCATTTTTTAATAATATTTGAATTTTTTTAATAATATTTGAAATGAAACATATTAATTTATACATAATATCTCTGGTTTTTTTATTTGTATCCTGTAATCCTCAAACCGGATTTGAAAAAATGCCTGAGGCCGCTGATTTAAAAACACTGGCTATTGATCCTCGATTAAATATTAAATTAAATTATTCTCAGTTTATTGACAGCATTGTTTATATTCCTCTTCAAACCTCTGAAAATGTTTTACTCGGGGCTAATGTTTTTAAGATTATCCGTGCAAAACAACGCTATTTTGTATTCGATGAAACTAAAATTGTTGTATTCGATTTACAGGGAAATTATTTAATCGATTTTGGTATAAAAGGACGTGGGCCCGGGGAAATGGTATGGCCAACTGACTTTGTTGTTGATAGTTTACAGAATACAGTTGAAATATTATCAAGAGGAGACTGGAAAATTAATCAATATAGCTTATTGACCGGTGAGTTTATCGGCGAATATAGAATTGGACTGCGCGCCAATAATTTATATAAAAGGAATCCTGATAGATATATTTTCTATGGCGAAGCTACAAATTCATCCAATAAAAATGTGCTTAACAACCTAATCTTTTACAGTATAAGTGACAGTATGCTAAGTGCAACTCTTACAGTGCCTTTATTCCTTTCAAGTTTTAGAGGTAATTCAAATAATTCATTTTCTACCGTAAAGGATGGCGTACTTTTCATGAGGCAACTGGACAATAATATTTATTGTATTGGTGATGATAATGAAGTTGAAATTAAGTTTAGAATTAATTATGGAGACCAAAATATCCCAATGGAGGAAGATTTTTTTAAAAAATATAAATATCTAAGTGACATAATGGAACGTACAGATTATGCCGTTCATTTTACAGGACTTTACGGTAACGATTCTTATTTATTCTTTAAATTCTATTTACATAACATAGACATTATCACAATTTATGATTTGAGTAATGAAATACTTCTTTATGGTGATAAAGTAAAAAATAATATAGATTCCGGTCCGACCTGCTATGTAGTGGGATTATACGAAAATAATCTTATAGGCACCATTGATCCTTTAAGTTTTATAAAACATTTCAAGACTTTAAAAAGATATTTGGGGGCAGAGGAATGGATGAAATTTATATCATCCCATCCAAACATTAGTAAAGTTTTAAACTCAGTTAGCCCCCAGGACAACCAAATTTTAATGTTGTGTTACCTGAAAGATAAATTCCGGTATGAAAAATAACCAACCAGGAACAGGTAAGGTTCAAAGGGGAATAATACTTGTTTTCTTACTTTTAATGGTAATTCTCAATATAGTTTTTGTTTTTCGGTTCAGACATTTAAGAGAAAATAATCAGATTGCAATAATTAAAGCAAAACATAAAATTGAAGAACTACAATCATTGAATGATAAGCTCAGGTATATGATTTATAACAATTTGTATTCAGAGTCAAGCCTGCTGAATCCGAATATTTGTTTAACCGATGTGGATTCTAAATCAAAGATAAGTCTGGAAGATTTTGTTTTAAACGGTCCTGTATTGTTTTTGAGATTTACGGAATACAGTTGTCATGTTTGTGTAGAGCAGGCACTTAAGAAAGTGCATGATATGAATAGTTCATTTAAGACAGAAAAGTTTGTTATTTTAGCTTCGTATGAAAATCTCAGGGATTTACTCCTTTTTAAAAAAAATAACAATATTGATTACCCCATATTTACAATTTATAGTGATACGTTGTCAATACCAATAGAAACCCTTAATTTCCCGTACTTTTTCATACTTAATAAAAATTTTCAGGCAACAAATATTTTTTATCCGTTGACATCATTACCTGAATTGACAGATGATTATTTTGGAATTTTGAGGAAGAAATACCCAATCCTCTTTAAATTGGTTCAGTGAAGAAACAATTCATTTTATTCCTATTTATAATTGGTATTTCAATCATACTAAAAGCATTTGTTTTTTCTGTATATCATGTTATTTCGGGCTCAATGAAACCCACCTTACTGATTGGAGATAAAGTTCTTATTAAGAAGATATTTTTATCAAATGATAATATTGGAAAGCCGAAGATTAACCCTGGTGATATAATCGTATTCAAGTCGGTTGATGCAATAGCGTTAGGTGACAAAAAGTATATTAAAAGGATTACCGGTATGCCAGGTGATACTGTAAAGATTATAAACGGTTTATTAATACGAAACGGAAGTTATGAAAAAAAGTTAAATCTAATTTATAGAAAAACCCGACATAAGATAATCGATGAATCAGATTTCAGGATACAGTTTTTAAAAGATGTTATTTTCCCAGGTAATAAAGAGATTAACTATTCAATATTAAATTTTGGTCCTCTTATAATCCCTAAAAAGGGAATGAAGATATCATTTACCCATGAAAATAAAATATTATATAGATCTGTTATTCCACAATATCCAGGCAATCCAAAGTGTAAGGATGGTTCAGAACTATTGCAAAATGGATTTTATTGCGTAGAAAAAGATTACTATTTTGTTATGGGAGAGAATTATTTTAGCTCGAAGGACTCCAGATATTGGGGTTTTTTACCGGAAGAAAACATTATCGGTAAAGCATGTTTTATTTTATTTTCACTTGACCCCAACAAAAAAGGCTTAAGAAAAATAAGATGGAACAGGATGTTCAGGAAAATCGAATAATGGCATAAGAGTTTGGTTGTCAAAGAACGCAACTTTAACCGGCTTTGCCAACTGTAACGCAGTGAAGGTGGGATCTCATAGGTTGAAAAAGGATTTTGCGACGAACGGAGTGACGAAGCAATCTCCCAAGAACAACTGAGATGCCAAAGCAATAAACTGGCATGAACTTTACAAAAAACCATGAAAGATTGCTTCTCCGCCGGCCGGCGGATCGCGAAATCCTTTTACTTATTATGCTTAAAGGAACAACCAGTGACCTCTAACCTCAAACTTCAAACCTGAAACATCCCCCCATCCACCACAAAAAACCAAAAATTAACGCCATTTGAAAACCCCATAACACCCTGAGCCACAGCTCTCTCTCTCTCTCTCTCTCGATTTATTTTATCAAAAAAGCATAAAAACCCTTGGAGGTGATTTTAATATGATTTAAATTTACTTTATTGAAGATATTAAACAACTGAATGAAACAGGAAAAATTCTGTTAATTATCAGTTATATAAGAACCTAAAATATCTTACGGGAATAAATTGTTGGTTAGGATTGTTATAAAAGCTATCAGGTAGTTTTATGTGATTGCATTTATCCATAATAAGCGAATTAGGGTTTGCTGAGAAAGTCATCTCGTCTCAATTTAACAAACAAATATTTTAGCTTCTGGTATTAGTCGGAAAATTCTTTTTTCTTCCAATATCTTTTCTCGTGCAAGTATCACTTTTAATCTTTCCTTTAATAGCATTATAGACGTTATTATCGTATTAAAGATCTTGAAAATTGAGCCAAAAATAGAACCCTTCTCATAGTTTATCAGGTTCATTATAAAGAATATACATGCGATCCAGCTTTCTGAAGTATCTTTTAGCCTTGCACGGATCTCATTGAGTTTGTACCCATTTTTCCCTTGTCCAAACTTACCTTCAATGTGATTCCTTTCAGCAGCTTCTTTTCTGTGTTTTCTCTTCTGATAATAGGATTCCTGTTGTTTCTCTTTTCTACGACCCAGCGGTGTTGCCGTTATCCTTATTCCTTTTTCTTTTAGCCACCGCCTGTTTGCCCTGGTCGCGTATATCTTATCTACTTGCACAAGTTCCGGATAATACCCATGTAATTCTTTATATGCTTCAATTTGTTTTACCAGATCGCCTCCTTCATTATAAGCATCCCAGCTTAATGTATTTATCCGGGCAAAACCACTGTCAAGACTCACTCCTAATTTTGAACCAAACTCTACCTGAGCTTTTGTTTTTCCTCTTGGTATGGGCCTGACATGTGGCTGGTAAATACTCACGATTCTATCAGGACAGGAATGAGTTTTATTGTCGTACATGTACTTTTGTTGAGAATAAACTGTACAAATAATCCATAACATACGCTGCTCTGAGTGTTTTAAAGGAAATTGATCTCCCCTTGTTTCGAAAATATCCAACAAATTATTCACGTGCTTGACATCCCGGTTCACACACTCCAGTAATTTACGTGTCATTTTTCGATGAGTTGCTTTGCTTTTCCGCTTTTTCTTTGAGTATGCCAAATATGCTTTATCTGTTTTCCTCCGGTATGTTCTTGGCTTTACTCCCTCTTTTCCATTTAACTCGTACAGCTTGTCAATTAACTTTTCGCTTTGTTTACGACTCTGATTTAAAATGCCATTATCTGTCGGATATGCAATATACTGATCGGCAACTGTTGCATCTGCCTGCATCTTCCCTTTGTTTTTTGGTGTATTACTGTTTTTGTCTTTCTTCTTTTGATTGTATTTCTTGTCTTTTCGCTCACTCACTGATTTTATCAATTCTACATTCAGGGAATCGAATGTCTTATGCCCAACTCGTTTGCGTATTTCTACAAATAAGGAAGGATCAAAAACAGGATGAGGATTAAACTCTTTCAATCCAATAAAATATTGCATGTAGATATTTTCCTGGATAACCGAAATCACACCTCTGTCATCAAGCTTCTCAAGATGCTTTATGATTAAGGCTCCCAAAACTATCCGCGGAGAAATGCCGGGCCGGCCAAAATCAATATTCATCATGGACATATAGGCAGAAGCAAATTTGTCCCAGGGGACAATCTTGCGTAGCTTAACCCATTTATTAGCTGCCAGTAATGTTGCTTGAAAAGGTGTTTTAAATTCCTCAATGGAAAGCTGTGCGGGAGAATCATATTTAACCATATGTGCAATGTTTATTTAATAAAAATAGCATTTCTTTTGCATTTTTACTACTTTTAAACCACAAAGTTATTAACATATACGCCTGGTTATCAACAATATGACTACTTTCTCAGCAAACCCTAATTATTAACTATATAGGTATTTAAGGCTATTTTATCAATAAGGCAATCAATTTATATTCAATGCTTTATGTTTACTAATAT
>JAGGXD010000120.1 GCA_021163295.1 Bacteroidales bacterium | reverse complement strand
GAGAAGAGGAGAAAATGAGAAGAGGAGAGAGTAAAGAAACATGCGTTTACCCGTAACTCGTAACCCGTAACTCGTAACAGCTTGATATAGAAAAATACAAATAGCTTAGTAACAACTTTTAACTTTTAACATATTTACTACCAATGGGAATATTTTCTTTTTTAACGCAGGAGATTGCTATTGATTTGGGGACTGCAAATACTATTATTATTCATAACGATAAGATTGTTGTAGATGAGCCTTCTATAGTAGCTATTGACAAAAGCACAGGTAATTTAATTGCTATAGGTAAGAAGGCACAACAGATGCATGGGAAAACACATGATAATATCAAAACTATACGCCCGTTAAGGGATGGCGTTATTGCTGATTTTAACGCGGCTGAGCAAATGATCCGTGGGATGATAAAGATGATCAATCAAAAACCCCGGTTTTTTGCTCCGTCTTTAAAAATGGTTGTATGTATCCCTTCGGGAAGCACTGAAGTGGAGGTGCGAGCTGTGAGGGATTCATCGGAACATGCCGGTGGAAGGGATGTTTATATGATTTACGAACCAATGGCTGCAGCAATAGGTATTGGTATTGATGTGGAAGAACCTGTTGGAAGTATGGTGGTTGATGTGGGAGGGGGTACAACAGAAATTGCTGTGATTGCTTTAGGAGGAATAGTATGTAATAAATCAATAAGGATTGCCGGTGATGGATTTACAAATGATGTTCAGGCATATATGCGGCATCAGCATAATATTAAAATTGGTGAAAGAATGGCTGAAAGAATTAAAATAAACGTTGGCTCAGCTCTTCCTGATATTGATGAACCACCCGCAGATTTTGTTGTCCGTGGTCCAAATTTAATGACAGCTATGCCGATTGAGATACCTGTTTCATATCAGGAAATATCTCACTGTCTTGACAAATCCATTTCAAAGATTGAAACTGCGATCCTTGGTGTTCTTGAACAAACACCTCCTGAACTATATGCTGATATAGTGAGTAGAGGTATTTATATTGCCGGTGGCGGGGCCCTGTTAAGGGGAATTAGCAAACGATTATATGACAAAATTGGTATTCCTTTCCATTTGGCTGAGAATCCAATGCATGCAGTTGCCAGAGGTACGGGCATTGCTCTGAAAAATGTTGATAAATTCACATTCCTTATGAGATAAGTAGAATTAGTTAAATAAGATGGCGAATGAGGAGTTTACTAAGGATAATTATTATATATCATTTCCAGATTCTTTTTGTAATTCTTGAGGTGATCTCTATTTCCTTGCTTCTTAATCACAACAATTTCCAAAAAGCCAGATTCCTGAATATTACACAGAGTATTACAGGAAGGATATATGATAAAATTAATAATACAACTGCATATCTTTCCCTGAAGAAGACCAATTACAGACTTTCTGAAGAGAATACTAAATTAAAAAATATCCTTGAGAGAACTTACAGGTCTGATGAAATATTCTTTTTTGGTGAATCTGATTCTATACATCACCAACATTATTTCTATACATCGGCGATGGTGATTAATCAAACAGTAAACAAGCAGCATAATTTTTTAACACTGAATAAGGGTAGTGATGTTGGGATTAGACCGGAAATGGGTGTTGTTTCCCCGAATGGCGTGATCGGGATCGTCGTGGGTGTATCAAAGCAGTTTTCCACAGTGATATCATTACTTAACCTGGATTTTAGAGTCAGTGCTAAACTTGCAAAAAATAATTATTTCGGATCATTGCACTGGGATGGAAAGGATTACAGGAAAGTTAAGTTAGACGAAATTCCGTATCATATTGACGTTAATGTAGGAGATACTGTAATTACAAGTGGTTATTCTTCTATCTTTCCTGAAGGTATTATTATTGGAACAGTGAGTAATTCGGAAGTAAAAGGGGGGAATTTTTATGATATTGAGGTTGATCTGTCAGTTGATTTTAAAAGTCTGGTTTATGTTGAATTGATAGGTAATCTGCAACGTAAAGAACAAATAAAACTGGAGGAGTTAAGCAATGATTAACCCGGTATCAAGAAATATACTCAGGATGTTTATCCTGATACTTTTCCAGGTTTTAGTATTGAATAATATCCAGGTAAGCGGATATATTAATCCGTATATGTATGTGCTTTTCATTCTTCTTTTACCATTTGAAACACCTCGTTGGCTTTTGCTAATTTCAGGATTCGCCATTGGTATATCCATTGACCTTTTTGCAAATACACCGGGAATGCATGCATCTGCGACTGTATTTATGGCATTTTTGCGACCATATGTTCTGAAATTATTTATGCCACATGATGAATATGAACCGGGTTCCTATCCAAGGCTTTATTATTATGGGTTTACCTGGTTTCTTAAATATTCCCTGGTTCTGGTATTTCTTCATCATACATTTCTGTTTTATGTGGAAACATTCAGAATGACATTTTTTTTCCATACTATGCTAAGGGTTCTGTTAAGCACCCTGTTTTCAGTTTTTCTGATAATTTTAAGCCAGTTTTTTATATTCCGGAAACAGAAATAGCATATAAACTGCATTATGAAAAATATTTATGAGAACCGGAAATATGTTTTTGGAGCTTTGCTGTTCCTGGTAGTTTTTGTTTTTATCGGCAAGCTGTTTAGCCTTCAGGTGCTGGATAAATCATACCAAACAACAGCCAATCGTAATGTTCTGAGATACATTATCCGGTATCCTGCCCGTGGTTTGATTTACGACCGTACAGGTGAGCTGTTAGTCTATAATGAAGCTATTTATGATCTAATGATTTCCCCAAATCTTGTAGAAGAATTTGACACATCAGTTTTTTGTGATATTCTTAAAATTACTCATGAAGATGTTGAGAAAAAGTTAGAAAATGCCAGGAAGTACTCTTATTATACATCATCCCCGTTTCTTAAACAGGTTTCTTCTGAAACCTATGCGGTGCTGCAGGAAAAATTATACCAGTTCCCTGGTTTTTTTGTGCAACCCCGGCCCATTAGAAAATACAGTAAAAAAATTGCGGGACATGCATTGGGATATGTCGGGGAGGTAGATGAGCATGTAATTGAGAACGATCCATTTTATAAAATGGGTGATTATATTGGCATTAGTGGTATTGAAAAAGCCTATGAGGAGGTATTAAGAGGTGAAAAAGGGGTTAATGTATATATGGTGGATGTTCATAACAGGATAAAAGGATCATACCAGAACGGGAAAAATGACAAACCTGCTATTGTTGGAACAAATATTGTTTCAACACTTGATGCTGATCTCCAGGAATATGGGGAGAAACTTATGATGAATAAAGTTGGCAGTATTGTGGCAATTGAACCATCAACAGGAGAAATACTTGCTTTTGTTTCATCACCAACATACAATCCGTCGAGTTTATTGGGGCGCGGTCGCTCAAAGGTTTTTGAAACACTAAGCAGCGATACACTTGAACCATTGTTTAATCGTCCGCTGATGGCCACATATCCTCCCGGGTCAACTTTTAAAGTGATAAACGGATTAATAGGTTTGCAGGAAAAAGTAATATACAAACAAACGGAATTTTATTGTGACGGAGGTTATTATTCCGGAAGGATCCATGTAAGTTGTCATAGCCATGACTCTCCGCTGAATTTGCCTGAAGCAATTCAGAATTCCTGTAATGCCTATTTTTGCAATGTTTTCAGGAGGATACTTGATAATCCTGTTTTTCCTTCTGTAAGAGAAGGGTATAATTCATGGAGAGGTCATGTTTTGTCTTTTGGATTTGGTCAAAAACTTGAAACCGATTTTCCTTTTGAACTAAAAGGATTTGTTCCAATGGATTCTTATTACGACCGGTATTATGGAAAAACCGGGTGGAGTTCCCTTACAGTTCTTTCACTTGCAATAGGGCAAGGAGAATTATTAATAACACCACTGCAAATGGCAAATATGACAGCTACAATAGCTAATCATGGTTATTACTTTACGCCACATATTGTTAAGGAAATAGAGGGAGAAGAAAAAATTGATGAACGATTTTTCAGTAAACATTTTACAACTATTGATTCTGTTTATTTTCCAATAATAATTGATGGTATGGATATGGCAGTTAATGGTCCTCCAGGTAGTGGAAGTACTGCGCGCATTGCCAGAATAGATGATATAATTGTATGCGGAAAAACAGGAACCGCTGAAAACCCGCATGGGGAGGATCATTCGATATTTGTTGCATTTGCTCCGAAGGATAACCCGAAAATTGTACTATCGGTTTACATTGAAAATGGTGGATTTGGAGCAACTTATGCAGCTCCTATTGCCAGCTTAATGATTGAAAAATATTTGAAAAGGGAAATTACACGGCAATGGCATGAGAATTATATTCTTGAAACAGACTTGATTCATAATGAAAAGGAGAATTAATACATGGTCTGAGATTGATTGGATAACAATTATCCTGTATCTGCTTATTGTAGTTCTGGGTTGGGTCAGCATCTATTCAGCGGGTTACAATGAAGAGCATAATAAAATATTTGATTTGTCACAACGGTATGGCAAACAGATGATCCTTATTTGTGGTGCGTTGATAATTGCCTTGTTAGTTGTTGTTACTGATAGCCGCTTTTATTCATTATTTGCATATATAATTTATGCTATTGTAATACTGTTACTGATTGTTGTTCTGTTAATAGGGAAAGAGATACATGGTGCAAAATCATGGTTTGAATTTGGCTTCTTCAGGTTACAGCCTGCTGAGTTTGCTAAGATTGGGACAGCAATGGCACTGGCAAGGTATGTAAGTTCAAAGAGTTTCAATATCAAAAATTCTAATAATGTTTTCAATGCGGTAGTTATTATTCTTATCCCTGCAGTACTTATATATTTTCAACCGGATACAGGGTCAGCACTTGTATATTTTGCTTTAATACTTGTTCTTTACCGTGAAGGATTACCAGGAGGCATTTTGCTTATTGGTATTTTGATGATGGTACTGTTTGTACTGACTTTGATGATTAATAAAATGGCAATAATAATTGCCCTTATGGTAGTCGGATTCATGATTTTTTTAATTATTGACAGGAAAATAAAGAGATTTCTGATAGCAGTATTGATATATATCGGTTTGTCCGGAACGCTTTTCGGACTTAAAAAATTTGCCGGGTTAGGATTGTCAGTTTATTTTATTCTTATTCTCTCTTTAATTATTTCCGGATTTATTTATAGTTTCTTCATTTATTTTTATAGAATCCGTAAAGCTGTATTGATATACATGCTGATGCTTGGAAGTATTATTTTTACTTTTTCAGTTGATTATGCCTTTAATAATGTATTAAAACCCCATCAGCAGAAAAGAATTAATATACTGTTTGGTATTGACTCTGACCCTTATGGCAGCGGTTATAATGTTAATCAATCGATTATTGCTATCGGCTCGGGTGGTTTTTCCGGAAAAGGTTTTTTGAAAGGAACGCAAACGAAATTTGAATTTGTCCCTGAACAAAGCACCGATTTTATTTTTTGTACTGTAGGTGAAGAATGGGGCTTTCGGGGAACAAGCTTAATAATAATCCTGTTTACAACACTTCTTTTAAGGATACTTTTTCTTGCTGAGAGACAGAGAAATGGATTTTGCAGAATATTCGGGTATTCTGTTTTTGTTATTCTCCTGTTTCATTTTGTGGTTAATATAGGAATGACTATTGGATTATTGCCGGTTATTGGGATTCCACTACCTTTTATGAGCTATGGAGGCTCTTCACTTTGGGCATTTACTATTTTGTTGTTTATATTTCTGCGGCTTGATATCAGCAGGCTGGAGTATTTGGTTTAAACTGATTCTTTGAGAAGACCGGTTTGTGGATATTCTATATCAATATTATATTTCTCTTCAACAAAATTGATCAGAAGAGGATAAAACTCTACAAAATCTTCACGGAAAACGGAATAGTTCTTTTTCAATTCCCTTACAGACTGCCACGATTTTTTAGGTAGCGATGTCCTTCTGCTCATTTTCTTAAAAGTTCTCTTTATCCCTTTGATAGTGCCATATGTGTTAATCCAATTTTCATTCAGGCATGTTGGGAGGAAATCTTTTATTTCATTTGGCAAGAAAGCATAATGAATGAAAAGATTGTCGTAAAAATTAGAGATAAAATCCGGTAGTGGTTGCTGTGAGAAATTATTCCATTCAAGGGTTAGGAAATGGTCGTAAAAAATATCCACGATAACACCGGAATATCTACGGTATTTTTTATATAAAATAGCCTTACTATGGTGAACAATAGGATGATGGTCGGTGAAATCGTCGATGCTCCGGTGAAGAAGAATGCCTTTTTTTATCATGTCAGGATAGTTGTTATAGTTGCTCCCTTTGACATAATCACCAATAAAATTCCCAATGCCGATTTCATCAGAGTTTCCGGAAAGATGTGCATGTGCTAGAAAGTTCATGGTTTTGCTGTCTTCTATTAATAAGATGTACAAAATGGTTAAAAGGTTGCTCCAAAATGATTTTTTTTACAGAAAAAAACTGATTGTGTGATAATTATGTAGAGAAATGCAATTCATGATTTTTAACATATGCCTCAATCAGATATTTGTAAATGCAATAGATTACATTTGTGTTACTTTTGGGAAAATTAAAAATTTATACTAAAACATAAAAAAAGGAGGAAAAATGGCAAAAAAAAATGTCATAATAATTGGTGCCGCCGGAAGGGATTTTCATAATTTTAATACATACTTTCGCGGCAATCAGGATTATAATGTTGTTGCTTTTACAGCTGCCCAGATACCTGATATTGATGGCAGAAAATATCCTGCAGGTTTAGCAGGCATCCTTTATCCGGATGGTATTCCTATATACGGTGAAGAGGAATTGACAAAACTCATCATTGATCTTAATGTAAGTGATTGTGTGTTTTCATATAGTGATGTTACTTATCAAAAAGCAATGTCGGTAAGCGCAATTGTTAATGCTGCAGGAGCTAATTTTGTATTACTCGGACCGGGCGATACAATGATTAAAAGTAACAAACCGGTTATTTCTGTGTGTGCAGTACGCACCGGATGTGGAAAAAGTCAGACATCAAGACGGGTTATCGAAATTTTATTGGAAAAAGGACTTAAAGTGGTTGCAGTAAGACACCCAATGCCATATGGCGATCTTGTTGCGCAAAAAGTGCAGAGGTTTGCTGATGTTAAAGACCTGGCAAAACATAATTGTACAGTCGAAGAAATGGAAGAATACGAACCGCATGTTATAAGGGGAAATGTTATTTATGCCGGTGTGGATTATGAGGCGATTTTGCGTGAAGCTGAGGTGGATCCAAATGGATGTGATGTTATTCTGTGGGATGGTGGTAATAATGATTTTTCATTTTACAAATCAGATCTTTCTATTACTGTTGTTGATCCGCATCGTGCCGGTCATGAATTAAAATATTACCCGGGAGAAGTTACATTGCGCCTGGCTGATGTAGTTGTTATTAACAAGATGGATACCGCTGCACCTGAAGATATTCAAACTGTCAGGGAGAGTATTGAAAAAGCAGCTCCTGATGCAATAGTTATTGATGCCGCTTCTCCAATTAAAGTAGATGATCCTTCGGTTATTAAAGGGAAAAAAGTGCTTATTATTGAAGACGGTCCAACTCTTACTCACGGGGGAATGAAAATTGGTGCCGGTACTGTAGCTGCCAGGAAATTTGGTGCTGCCGAAATAATTGATCCACGTCCTTATACTGTCGGGAAACTTTCGGAGACTTTTAAAATATATCCGAATATCGGAACTCTGTTGCCGGCAATGGGATATGGTGATCAACAGTTGAAAGACCTTGAGAAAACTATAAATAATACCGAGTGTGACTCGGTGGTTATTGGAACACCGATTGATCTGAACAGGATTATTAATATCCAGAAACCCAATACCAGGGTGTATTATGATCTACAGGTAATTGGTGATCCTAATCTTGAAGAAGTAATTGATAAATTTGTGAAGAGCAAAGTGCAAAGAGCTAAGAGCTAAGAGTTATATGCATAGGGTTCCGGTAACCAGCACCCAGTACCAAGAACCAAGCAACTTCTAATTATGCTTTATTTTTGGTTACTTTTTTCTTTAAAAGCATTTGCCCTGAAGTTATAGCAACTACCCCAACAATTGTAAGCAATCCTCCCATTACCTGGAATGTGTCGGGAAAAAGATGAAAATACAAATAGGCGCTTAATAACACAAACAAACTTCTTGTGCTGAGTACAAGTGAGTTTCTTGTTGCTTCAATATACTTGAATGCTTCGTATGCAAGAACAATTGTAATAAGTGTTTCCAGTACTGAGCCTATTGACATATTAATTAAGGCGCGGGATGAGATTTCTAAATCAGAGGATGAGAAAAGAAAAAGAATTACAAATGAAACGAATAACAGTAATACACGGACGAATGATAACTCCGACCCTTCGATATAGTTATTATATTTTCTGGCAATAATGGCTGCAATGGAAAAGAAAAATGAAGCAAGGACAACATATACAGTCCCTTCAAGAAACATATTTTTCCAGGTGAAGGAAGGATTATAGTTTATAAGAAAAAGGCCACCAATAGCAATAAGTATTCCTGCTATTTCAACCCGGTTAAATCTTTCTTTCAGAAGGGTGATTCCAAGAATCGTGACAAAAACCGGTCCAATATTACCAATAAAGGAAACAATTGCAGGATTTTCCATTTTATTGATGGCAATGTAGAATAGTCCTGTTGCCAATGCCTCAAGTATTGCAATAACAATATTTACCCATAAGCCTTTTCCGCGTATTGTTGTTAGTTTCCTTTTACGGTATATGATATAAATTGAGTTCCAGACTAATCCCATGCCGAACCAGACTACACCAAACTGAACCATTTGGATTTCCATTAGAGCAGCTTTGCTGAATACAAATGAATTTGCCAGGGCAAATGATGCTCCTAATGCAAAAAGATACCCCTTATTTCTTGGATTTATTGACATGTGACTTACGATAATTTAATTTTATTCCTGAGTCTAACCGATTCTTCTTCAAAACCTGGTTTACCCAGAAGAGCAAACATGTTCTTTTTATATGCTTCCACCCCGGGCTGATTAAAAGGGTTTATTCCAATCAGATACCCGCTTACAGGACACGCTTTTTCAAATAAGTAGATAAGTTGTCCGAGATAGAATTCGTTCAGAGAAGGTATTTCAATATGTATGTTGGGGACTCCTCCGTCAACGTGGGCAAGCATAGTTCCAATTTCAGCCATCTTGTTTACTTCATCCATTGATTTACCGGCAAGGTAATTCAACTTATCAAGATTAGTTTTATCATGTGGGATACTTAATTGCTTATTGGATTTGTTAACAGAAATAACAGTCTCAAACATTGTTCTCTCACCTTCCTGTATATATTGTCCCATTGAATGCAGATCGGTTGTAAAATCAACTGCTGAAGGGTAGATGCCTTTGCCTTCTTTTCCCTCACTTTCGCCATACAATTGCTTCCACCATTTAGCAAGGAACCGGAGTTTTGGATTATAATTAACGAAAATCTCGATTTTTCTGCCATGCCGGTATAACAAATTACGTATGATAGAATATTGAATAGCCGGATTTTTTTCAGGTGCAATATCCAACCCTGTGATTTTCTCCATGAATCGGGCTCCCTCAATCAGGTTAATAATTGAGATACCTGCCAATGCAATAGGAAACAATCCAACAGGAGTAAGTACTGAAAACCTTCCACCAACATCGTCAGGAATTACAAAAGTTTTATAGCCTTCTTTGTTAGCAAGTTGTTTTAGTGCTCCTTTTTTTTTGTCGGTAATGGCTACTATCCTTTTACAAGCAAGTTTTTTACCAATCTTTGATTCCAGGTGATTCTTCAGTATTCTGAATGCCAGAGCCGGCTCGGTGGTTGTGCCGGATTTTGAGATAACAACAATTCCATAGTTCTTATCATCAATTACTTCGAGCAGATCGGAAAGATAATCCTGACTAAGGTTCTGACCGGCGAACAAAATAAGTGGCGCTTCCCTTTCTGAAAGTAATTGATCAAAACTGTGATTACACGCTTCGATAACAGCTTTTGCTCCCAGATATGAACCCCCAATACCAATAACTACAATAACATCAACCTCATTGCGTAATTCGTTAGCAGCAGCAATTATCTCATTAGTCTGGTTATCGTTAATAGCCGAGGGGAGATTCAACCAGCCCAGGAAATCGTTACCGGCACCTGTTTTATCATGCAGCGATTTTAATTTTTTGCTTGCAGGCTTCAGCTGCTTTGTATATTCCTGTTCCGGAAAAAAATTGAATGTCTGGTCAAAATTAATTCTTATTGATTCCATTGTTATTAGTTTGTATTATATAGACTAAAATTCAAAATGAGTCGACACCTGGCGCCCGGAACCTATCTTTAACTTTGAACTTTTAATTCTTCTCACTTTTCTTCTTTCTTCACTTTTTCTCTCTTCTTTGTATCTCTGCATCTCTTTGATTCGTTCTTTTTCACTGCAACACTGTTTATTACTATTCAGCCAGGATTTTTTTTCTAATCCGCTTAATTTTCAGACAAAATAAAGAAATCTTTATTGATTATAAAAAAAAGCTATTAAAAAGCATTAATTGTAAAACCAGGAAAGCAGGAAACTTATTTTATCCCTGAGAAAATGCAATACTGACGCTTTGTACGTAGCAAATAAATGTTTAATCTAACATTGATTATATAGAAAAGTTTAAAAAACTGGTTTTCAAGAAAACTTCCCTTTTTCATATCTTTCAGCCATGTCCTGTAATTTCTGAATCCATCTGTTACTCCTGATGTAATATCTTCAAACCGGGTGATTTTAAGTTTTGCTTTGACGAATTCTGTTTCATACTTTTTTTGATCCCAGTGGTGAAAAACCATTTTTTTCTTCCAGCTCTTTTTAAACCACTTTTTTTTCTTGTGAGAAGTTAGAATATCTGCAATAAGGAAATGCCCCCCGGGTTTAAGTACACGAAAAAGCTGCTTCAGGAATAAAGGTTTGTCAGGATAATGAAATGCACTTTCTATATTGATTATTACATCAATTGAATCATCTTTGAATTTTGATAATTGTTGGGCATCATCAACTCGGAAATATGCATTTTTTATTCCTCTGCGTTCTTTTTCACGGTTGGCAATTTTGATATTCTCCTTATTCAGGTCAATGCCGGTTATGCTTTTTGGTTTATATTTGTTAAGTATATATTTTGTTTGCACCCCGTTTCCGCAGCCAATTTCAAGAATGGTTTTATTATTTAGAGAGTCGATCCTTGAGATGCAGTGGTCAGTAAGGTTTTCCTGAGCCTGCAAAAAAGTGTCAGATTTATTTATGTATAAAGGATAGTGTAACATTGTGAAGTCATCATTATTGACCCTCTTAAGAGCGTAATTCATAACTTCATAATAATGATCCGTTGAGAGACCTGAACGGATCATTGTAAATGCTCTTGTGATTAAATTCATTCAGTAAAAGCTTTATAAAAAAGACGCAGTATAGTTCTTTCTTTTATTCTGACAAAATAGTTTTTATTTTTTTTGATTATCTTCCAATCTCCTCAGGTGAACCTGAATAATATCTGAATTGTTCTATTACTTTGTCATTTTTAAAAATCAATCTTTTTCTTAACCGTTCCCTGAATTGTTTTTCTTCATCTGCAGACATTTCAGGACCTTCATATTTTGACCAGCCTGATGCAGTAAACTGACTGACATATTTTAATACTGCATTAATTTTAATGTCCTGGTATTGAGTAATATCAACTTCAGTATTAAAATCTTCCGGAAAACCATCAAACAAGAGGTATTCACGTACTTCATGAGCTTTAAGGTTTTCCTGAATTATTTGTCCCTCGTAAAGTAAAGGCCACATTGCTGCCCGGCATGCATCGGCAGCAAGCCAGCAGGCGGATCTGTGATCGGCTTTATGCCATCGCATTTTCCCCTTTCCCGGGTCAAAAGCAACTAAAACATCCGGTTTATATTTTCTTATTTGCCTGACCAGTAGCCTCATTATCTCTTCTTTGTTCTGCAATTCCAGCATTCCATCGGTATATCCCATATTTACATAATGATCAGCAGGGATTCCAAGTTCTGCCAGTGCATCAATTTCTTCCTTTTTGCGAATTCTGGCAAGATCTGTTTTTGAAATTTTCGGATCCAGGGTTCCCACATTCCCCGAGGTTAAAATAACAATATAAATCTGGTTTCCGTGATCCTGCAACATAGCCATTGTGCCAAACGACATGGCATCATCATCAGGATGTGCACCGATAAATAAAATAGTTTTTCCGGTCCATTCTTCAATAGGAACTTTTGGTTGTCCATTGAGTGAAAATTGAAAAATTAGCGAAAGAGCGAATAAAAACAGTATTTTACGCATGACTTAAAGTTTAAAAAATTTATTATTTAGAGTATTACTATAACTGTCTGCTTTATTTTTTTCCCTGATTATTTACAGGCGTAACATCAATTGCCCAAATACCTCTGCCGTGAGTTGCAATAACAAGGATGTTATCTCTTGCCTGGATTACCAGATCCTGAACATAAACGGTGGGAAGATCACCAAGTACATTCCAGCTTTTACCCCGGTCGGTAGATGTATAAACTCCGGTATCGGTACCTAGATAAAGTATTTTTTCATTTGATGGATCTTCTCGTATAACATTCACTGGTCCCAATGGTATGTTTGCAGTAATGTTTTCCCATGTTTTGCCGTAATCTTCTGATTTCCACACATAAGGAGCAAAATCATCATTCCTCTTCCCATTCTGGGTAAGATAAACTCTGCTCATTTTATTTTCTGAAGCAACAACCCTTGATATCCATCTGTTTTTCACTAGACCTAAAGTAATTTCATTCCAGTTTTTTCCGCCGTTTTTTGTAATATGAATACGTCCGTCATCTGTACCTGCATATATTAAACCGGATTTAATAGGGGATTCGGAGATAGAAAAGATTGTCTGGTAAGGTATATCCCCCAATTTCTCAGGATCATTATAGGTCAGATCAGGGCTAATCCGATCCCAGGTGCTTCCCTTATCCAGAGAGCGGAAAAGATATTGCATTCCATGATAAACAATATCAGGGTTATGTGGTGAGAGAATAAAGGGAGCAAGCCATTGCCCGCGAAGTTTAGGTTCGTTTTTATACGTTTTTGGCATGATCGTCTTGCTTCGCCCACGTCTTTCCTTTTTGGAAAGATCTGATTTGTTAAGAGTACCGTAAAATCCGGCTGAGTAAACAAGATCAGGATTTCTTGGGTCAATAACATGATTGCTGCCTTCACCACCAGGGGCATATTCAAAATCCATTGCCGGGATATTATTTCTTCCCCGGCTCAGGTCAACTACGCCGCGGCGACTGCCATGATCCTGGATTGATCCATATACATGGAATGGTTCTTCAGTGTCTACTGCAATATTGAAAAATTGTGACAGAGGAAGTTCGCTGATAAAACATCGCCAGTTAGCTCCTTTGTCATAAGAAACACAAATGCCTCCATCGTTTGTATTTACAAGATAATTTGAATTATCCGGATCAATCCAAAGTCCGTGATGATCACCGTGCATACCTCGCAATCGTTTAAAGGTTTTCCCACCGTCATTGGAAACATTCAAAGCCAGTCCCATGGTGTAAATAGTATTTTCATCATTCGGATCAACACGCATCTGACCGAATACCCAGCCATATGTAGCAGAATGCCGTTCCATATATTTTTCCATTTTCTCTGTCTGTCCACTTACTTTTGTCCATTTTTCACCACTATTATCTGTCTTGTAAATTGTAGCACCTTTGATTACACCCCCTTTTGGTCTACCATATGAATCAGATTCGTCATCTTCACTTTTTCTAATAATCTCATAATTATCTACAAAAGCATATAAAACATCAGGGTTTGACCGTGCGATATCGATCCCGATCCTGCCTCTGTAACGAGCTTCGGGTAAGCCATTATTTACAGGATTCCAATCTTCCCCGCCATTTGTAGTTTTCCAAATTCCACTACCGTCATAACCGGTCTCATTACGGGGATCATTCCATTTTTTCCGGATACGCTGCCAGGTGGTGGCATAGAGGATATCAGGATTTGCCGGATGTATTACCAGATCATTGGCTCCTGTTAACTCATTGACATACAGGATTTTTTTCCAGGTTACACCTCCGTCAGTGGTTTTATATATACCTCTTTCTTTATTGGGTGTCCATTCATTACCCGACACCGCCACCCAAACAACATTACTGTTTTGCGGATGTACTATAATACGGGAAATTGTCAGAGAATTTTCCAGACCCATGTGACTCCAGGTTTTCCCTTTGTCTGAAGTTTTATAAATGCCTGAACCTGATTGTGAACTCCGAAAAATATTTGCCTCACCGGTTCCTACCCACAAAACATCCGGATTGGAAGGGTCAAGTGCAATATCCCCGATTGATGCAGAAGCTGCCTGATCAAAAATCGGTTCCCAGGATGTGCCCTCATTTTCTGTTTTCCATACTCCGCCTGATGCAGAAGCAACATAAATAGTATAGCTTTCCCCTTTTGGTGTAACAACCTCAATGTCGGTACAGCGACCGCTTACATTTAATGGTCCGACAAATTGCCATTTAAGATCTTTATATTGGGAAGATTCAGCCATTTGTTTATATAACTCAAACTGAGCCAGTCTTTCATTCCCATTGGTAAGAGGTTTTGGCTTTTGTGAATAAACTTGTGATGTGAATAATAAAAAACCAAAAATTAACAATACAACGGAAGATGTCCTGTTATCAGGGTTTAATAGCTTCTTCATTATTATAAGTTTTTGTTAGAATAATTTGATGAATCTGATTTTTATTTGATATGAATGATAAAATTACAAATAATATGTAAGAAATCACAAACATCATAAAAAAAGCCGGTATTACCGGCTTTTACAATAAGTTTATATATGAGTTCAAGAAAATTTCTCCGGTTTTTCTTTACCGGATAAATTCGTCACGTTTTTACTTTTTATGAATACCACCTGCGCTTGAAGAATGTGCATTTACCTGTTTTGGATTACCCTTGTAATAAACATCACCGGCGCTACTGGCGCGGGCACGAAGTTCTTCCGTTACAGTGATCATTGCATCCCCGGCACTTGAAACGGAAACATCAGCAATACGGGTTTCAAGTCCAAAAGCCTTAAGATCGCCTGCACTGCTAAGGTCAGCTTCCAGTTCATCAGCGACACCATCAATCTTGATATCTCCCGAACTGCTTATTTTGCATCTGAGTTTGTTAACTTTAACATTTAACTTAATATCTCCGGCACTGCTTACTGAAAGATACAATTCATCCGTTTTTATCAATGTTTCTCCAAACAGATCACCTGCACTCGAAGCAGATAACTTTTCCACATCTTTTATGGTAACGTACACTTTTTTTGCTTCTGCTTTCCGAATATTCGCTTTGCTATAAACTTTAAGTGTATTGTCCTTGATTTCTGTTGCAATATACTCATGAAGATTGTCATCAGCTTCCACCCTAATACTTTCCTTTTGTCCCTGGGTCAGGTAAACATCTATACCCGAACTTACCTTAACAGCATTAAAGTATCCGGCCTTTCGATCTTCAGATACAACTTTTCCTGAGCCGGTAACTCTGGGCCTGATTTGTCCGAATGCACTTGTTGTAAATACAATTACAAGAATTAATGAGATGAATTTTGACGTTTTCATAATTATTAATTTTTGGTTCTTTTACTAAAGACGGTTAAAATTATGTTTTGTTGCATTAAAGCAGTATTTTTAAAAGAAGGAATAAAGGGAATAATTCCAAAATAACTACGTATTAGCCTGAAGGACTAAAAAAAAAGTAGTATGATGGAATAAATAAACTGCTATTTTTGTCTAATATATTTAACCTCAATAAAAATTAATGCCATGAAGCAAAAACAAAGTCTCTATCCAAATTTCTTAAGAAATTCTGTACAATTATTTACAATTGCCTTTTTAGTTTCTTTTTTAGTAAATATGAATTCATTTGCTCAGGAAGGAAAAGTTGATTTTTCAGGTGAGTGGTTTTTTAATGAATCAAAGAGTGATATGGGTGAAGGAAGATTTCAAACTTCATTAAAATTAACTGTAAAGCAGGAAGGGAATAATCTTACTATTGAAAGGCTTCAAACAGGACGCGACGGACAGGAAATGAAAATAACACAGAAGCTGACACTGGATGGTAAGGAAAGTAAAAATACTGCCCGCAGAGGAACAAGAAAATCAACTGCAACCTGGTCTGATAATGGAAAGACCCTGACAATTAAATCAACAATGGCTTTTGACAGAGGTGGTGAAACTATGGAGATGAAAAGTGTTGATCAATGGAAACTTTCCGGCGGAGGTAAAATTCTTTCTATTGAATCTTCTTCTTCTACACCAAGGGGTGAACGAAAAGCCACTATGGTTTATGATAAGAAATAATCCTGTTAAGTCGTACTCTGAACTCATGTCGGAGCACCACTATCCTGATTCAATCCTTTTCTTTTTTAGAACGAATCACAAATCCGGTAACAACGAAAAGAATAAAAAGAGCGGTAATAATCCAGGCCCAGTAATTGTTAACTTGTGATTCAGCCCACATTTCATATTGTTGGGTCAGAAAATAATCCCCTTGTACTGTCCAGAGGATACCTGTACTGTTTTCAGAATCCGGGACTGTATTAACATATCCACTCGATGCGATGATATTGCCCGGCATTCTGATCTCTATGTCGTAATTGTCTGTAGAAAAGTAAGGTTCAGTCATATTTTCCAGTACCGACATGGCACTGTCAATTTCAGTGGTGAAGGAGGAATAAAAATTACTGCCCAGTACAGAGGTGACTAAAATTTCAATATCATCTACATCGTCCTTTTTTCCTTCTTTTTCAAGACTTTGTAAAGTCTCTTCATCAAAGCCTTCTTCTTCAAGATCTTGAAGGAATTCTTCTTCATATTCTTCATCAGCTTGTTCAAATTCAATAATTTGATTGACAAAATCCGGTTCTTTTGATAACATCTCTTCCTTGTTAATAGTCAGATCAGGATGGTTGCCAAACCTATCATAGAAAATTTCAATCCATTGCCTTACAAAACCTGTCCATAACCAGATCTCAGATTTCATATCAACAGTATCTGATAATGCTTTATATTTAAGACTATCAGTCCCGTTTTTTATTTCTGTCTTAACATTACCGGGCAAATAGAAAAATTTAAGCTCTTCATTAGTTAAAAAATCTGATGCCGGACAGGTAACAGTCATGACCTTTCCAACTGTTTCACTATACCTGAAAACGGTAGTAAACCATTTGAAGCTTTTTGAAAAACTGGCTTTTCTTTTCAGATGCTTGTTACTGCCTTTATCGATTAAATACTCTTCGTTTATCTCATCCACATTTGCGAAATGTTTTTCCGCTGTTAGTATCCTTGATGTGTCGCCTGCTTCATTTACCTCTGTATCAATTTGGATTTGCCATGTACTGTCAACCGGGACCCTGTATTTTTTGGGTTTAAATTTTTCGTCGCTGGTTTTCATAGTAACTTTTCTGGTAACT
Source organism: Bacteroidales bacterium (assembly GCA_021163295.1). Classification (GTDB taxonomy): domain Bacteria; phylum Bacteroidota; class Bacteroidia; order Bacteroidales; family VadinHA17; genus JADFUQ01. Next base: position 31,238 of record JAGGXD010000120.1, on the reverse strand, counting down.
GACCCGTCTTTATGAACTGTATTAATTACGCGGGTTTCATAACCGCATGAGAAGAGTATTACCATGGAGAGAAATGTGAGTGTTATTTTAATTTTCCGTTTCATAGCTTTAAAGTTTTAGTTCTGATTCATTTTCACTATCACCTTTCTTAAGGTTTTTTCTGATCTTATTCTGTATATATGATTCAACATCCCTGTTTTTATCCATTTTATCGTAGTCTTTCTTCAATTCAAGGTAAGAGTTCAGCAGCTCTTCCAGGTCAGATCTTGAAATAGTAATACTATCTCCTGCTATTTGATCTTTAGCAACCATATTGAGGAGGACTTTCTGTATTATTCCCAGATCCGGTTCATGAGTATTAATTGAATTTACTGTCCTTATTAATTGTTTCTCAAGAGTATTGATCCGATCATTTATTATAACCTGTTGAACAATAAAGAATCCGATAAAAACCGTAGCGGCAATTGCCATTGTTCCTCGTATCCAGCCAATTTCCGCCCAGCCAAAAAGGTAATTACCCAGCTTTTCCTGAAAAGTAGATTTTTCAACCGGCTGCTGAATCCTTTTCATGATATTATCAGTCAATTTTTCTTTGTTGGCTAAAACAGGTTTGTTCCCCTTAAGCACCTCAATTAATTTGGAATATTTATTGATATTATTCATTGTCAGATATATTTTTTTATCATTTCACCAATCTTTCGCCGGGCATGGTTAAGGTTGCTTTTTATTGATGTCTTTGCCATCCCTGTTATTTCAGAAATATCCTCATGCGAGAGTTCTTCAAGTTCACTCAAAACAAATACAACCCTTTGTTTTGTGCTTAACCTGTTTGTTAACAGGCGTATAATCTTACCAATCTCTTCATTATCCATTTTTTTGTCCGGATTACTATCACTAAATATACCCGGGAGATTCCAACTGTTTGCATCGGGATAGATCAGTTGCATTCTTTTCCTCTTTCTAAGTGAATCATAGCATTTATTTACAATGATCCTGTAAAGCCAGTTGCTGAAATTCTTTTCGGTATTGAAACCCCCAATTTTATTCCAGACTGTGATAAACGATTCCTGTATAATATCTTTCGACTCTTCCTCATCATTCATTATTCTGAAAGCAACACTGAATGCAAAGTCAGAATATCTGTCAATAAGTTTTCTGAAAGCGGCATCATCCCTGATGATACTGGATTTGATTATATCTTTTGTGTCCAAATTAAATCTTTTCAGTTATTAATAATACGATTATTTTTAGGCAAGGTAAAAAACAATTTAGTGGTTTTTGCTATTTTTTACATCGAATTAAATTACTTTTATCTTATTGTTAAACTAAAGAAATTAGAAAATGAAAATTAAAAGTAATTGCTGTCCCAAAGAAAAAAGAGTTAGCCTGAGAGTTACCTCAATTTTATTTTTAATTGTTTTCCTTATGACCTCACTTGTTACGGATGCAGCACCTAAAAAGGCGAAATTCTCAGGTGAATGGACCCTGAATGAAGGGAAAAGTTATGTTGCGGAATATGGAGAGACAATGGCTGCCACGAAAATGATAATAAAACAAAAGGGGAAAAAATTGACAATTGAAAGATTTGGGACTTCACAGGAAGGAGAAGACTATAATTATTCAGAAATGTATACGCTGGATGGTAAGGAATGTGAAAACATAATGCTCGAAACTACGAAAAAGAAATCGACTGTAAACTGGTCAGATGACAAGCAAAGTCTTACGATTACTTCTACAATATGGTTTGAGTTTGATGGAAATGAATTGGAAGTTGCATTAGTTGAGATTTTTAAATTTACAGAGGATGGGAATTTTCTGTCAATCAGTCAGAATGCTTCCACTGACTATGGAGATTTAGAAAACACATTAGTATATGAAAAGAAATAAGTAACCTGATAAACTCCGGGTACAAAGATATTTTTTTGAAAGGGCTTTCTTGACGGGTCGGAACACGACTTTACGGACTCAACCCCGTTTGCCCGGTTATTTTAGAATCTACTTCTTTGTGGCTGAATAATAAAGTGCAGCCCAGAACAAATAAGAGATCAGGAAAATTATCATTCCATAAATTGTTGTTATCAATGATATCCTCAGACCTCCGGCAAGAATTACCGGGGATATCTCCCTGGCTGCTTCAATATGTGTAAAAGCAGAATAGAGACCGATCAACTGACCCAATATTCCTGTTACAAGTGCATAGATACCCGTAGTTTTAATGAAATTCAACTTTTTTAATGTCAGGTCAAGACTTTTGTACTCTTTTCTGATAATCAGATAGAGAAAGTAAACTGACAATAAAACAACTATAAAAAGGAAAATTGTTAAAATTCCCATAAAGAGCGGACCGCCCTGGTAAAATAAATCAAACATAGCTTTTAAATTTTAGTTAATAATTAATGTTTCAAAGTTAGTGGAGGATATCGCTTATTGCAAGGTTGAAACCCACTGAAAACAGGTTATTCGTCGATAAAACAACCACATCTCTTGTATCTTACAAAATTTGGTGTCAATTTTACGGAGTGAAAAGACGATTTAATATAATTTACTGGCTCCTTGTTTCGGTTATTCTTATCCTGGTTTTTGGTGCCAGATCAGGCAGTTTTGTAAATGCTTTTTATTTTGTCTCATTCCTTGTTCCGGTAATTCTTGTTACTTCATGGTATTTCAATAATTATCTTATTCCATATTACCTGTTAAAAAAGAGATACGGTCGCTTTATAATCCTTACAGTTTTTACTGTGATTATTTCACTGGATATAATTATGATAATTGTATTCATAGCCTTTATTCTTTTAGCAAAGTATCGCCCTGATCAGCTAAAAAGCCTTATTACACAATATCATTCTTTTCCTTCAATCCTGTACTTAACCGTAATAGTAAATGCCTTTTTTAACATGGTATATGAGTACCTTGAAATTGCAGAGGAGATGAAAGCCCTCAGCACAAAGAAGAATGAGAATTCAAACGGGCATCTTATTGTTAGATCAAACCGGCAGACAAGGAAAATATCTTATGGCACAATTAATTGTATTGAGAGTATGTCTGATTACATTATAATAAGAACAACTGATAACCAAAAGATAATTACACGCGAAAGGATAAGCAGGATAGAAGGGAAGTTGCCTCCACAATTTATCAGGATTCATAGGTCATTCATCGTGAATCTTGAAAAGGTTGTATCATTTACCCGTGATCAGATTTCAGTTCCGGGCATGAATCTTCCGGTAAGCAGGACCTACAAAAAGAAGACTTCCGAAGCTATGCTGTCTAATACCTGATTTTCTCCAGATACCCCTTAACTTCCTCAGGACTCAATCCCTTCAGCCCCAACTTATTCTTTTTGTTATAACCATTCAAATCATTTGCCAGCTTACCCGGCTTTTCAACCTCTTTTAGCTTTTCAATTGTGGTATATCCCAACTCCTGCAACACTTCTACCCATTCCTCAGGGATACCAAGTACGGTATAATCTTCCTTTGAACTTTGAACTTTGAACTTTGAACTTTCCTGTCGCATCTGCGGGAAAAAGATCACATCCTGGATAGAGTTGGAATCTGTCATAAGCATGGCTAACCTGTCAATACCAACTCCCAGTCCTGCCATCGGAGGCATCCCAAGTTCAACAGCATTCAGAAAAGCTTCGTCCATTATCATTGCTTCTTCGTCACCTTTTTTCCCAAGTTGTAGCTGGTGCTCAAACCGCTCACGCTGGTCAATGGGATCGTTAAGCTCAGAAAAAGCATTGCATAATTCTTTGCCGTTTACAATTGCTTCGAATCGTTCAACCAATCCTTCCTTACTTCGGTGTTTTTTAGATAGAGGTGACATTTCAACCGGGTAATCGATAATATAGGTTGGCTGGATAAGTTTAGGTTCTGTGGTTTCTCCAAAAATCTCATCAATCAACTTCCCTTTTCCCATTGTTTCATCAATCTCAACTCCCAGGTTTTTGGCAGTCTTTACCAGTTCTTTCTCATCCATTTCCGAAATGTCAACCCCGGTAAATTTTTTTATTGCTTCGAACATTGTTACCCTTTTCCATGGTGTTTTGAAATCAATCATGTTTTCTCCCACCTGAACTTTAGTAGTACCGTGTACATCTAAAGCAACCTTCTCGATCATCTGTTCAAACAGCTTCATCATCCAGTTATAATCTTTGTAGGCTACATAAATCTCCATCATTGTAAATTCCGGGTTATGAAACCTGTCCATTCCTTCATTGCGAAAATCTTTGGCAAATTCATAAACACCATCAAAACCTCCGATGATAATACGTTTCAGGTAAAGCTCATCGGCAATCCTTAAGTACAGGGTCTGGTCAAGTGTATTGTGGTGGGTTTTAAACGGACGGGCTGCTGCACCACCGTAAATTGGTTGTAAAACCGGGGTTTCAACTTCAAGATATTCCTTGTTGTTCAGAAACGTGCGGATCGTTTGTATGATCTTTGACCTCTTTATGAAAACATCTTTGATATGCGGATTTACAATAAGGTCCATTGAACGGTTCCGGTACCGTTGTTCAGGATCGGTAAATGCATCATACGTTTTGTCGCCCTTTTCTTTAACAATGGGTAACGGGCGGATTGATTTACTAAGAAGTGTGAATTCCTTGACGTTAACAGATGTTTCGCCAACCTGCGTTTTAAAAACATTTCCTTTTACTCCGATAATATCACCTATATCAAGCAACTTCTTAAACAGGGTATTGTATTGGGTTTTATCTTCATCAGGACAAATATTATCTCTCCGGAAATAGGCCTGGATCTTTCCGGCGGAGTCCTGGATTTCAATAAACGATGCATTGCCCATAATCCTGCGGCTCATTATACGGCCTGCAAGACTGACATCCTGGAAATTTTCTTTATCCGGATCATAATTATTAAGAATCTCTTTTGAGCTTGTATTTATCTCGTATTTTTCAGCCGGATATGGATTTATTCCCAGTTTCCTGATCTCTTCCAGCGAATTTCTTCTTATCTGTTCCTGTTCGGAGAGGTGATTTAAACTCATGAATTTCAGTTTTGTATATTTTTTTTGCAAAGATACTATTTCTGTAAAATCTCGATAGCAATTAAGTTTTAAAATAATCCACCAGATTATTTACCTTTGCAAACCGATAAGACTTACGCAAAAAATGAGCAATCAACCGATAAAAAAAACCGGAAGACGACGTTTACCACGCTGGCTGAAAATGCAAAGGGCAAAGGGGGAAAATTATTCGAGGGTAAAGAACCTGGTTGGTATTAATAACCTGCATACTATCTGTACGAGTGGTAACTGCCCCAATATTGGTGAATGCTGGAATGCAGGAACAGCAACCTTTATGATACTTGGTGATATATGTACAAGATCGTGTAAATTTTGCGGAGTAAAAACAGGGAAACCACTGCCTGTTGACCCGAATGAACCGATAAGACTTGCCGCCTCTATCAAAACAATGAAGTTGAAACATGCAGTGATCACTTCGGTTGACAGGGACGATCTGAACGATAGCGGCTCGGGATTCTGGGCAGAAACTATCATGGCAGTTAAAAGGCTTAATCCGGATGTTACAATTGAAGCACTGATACCTGACTTTGACGGAAGGGAAGAAGATATTACGCGGGTTATAAATGCCGGTCCTGAAGTTATTTCGCATAACCTTGAAACAGTTAGGCGTTTAACCCCCGGGATAAGAAGCAGGGCAAAATATGACAGGAGCCTTGGGGTATTGAAATTTATTGCTTCAACAGGTGTGACATCGAAGTCGGGGATAATGGTTGGTCTGGGTGAAAGTGATAAGGAGGTGCTCGAAACTATGGATGATCTGTTAATGGCAGGTTGCAAAGTGATGACAATCGGACAATATCTTCAACCAACACTTGAACATTATCCCGTTATCGATTATATAACTCCAGACCGGTTTGAACAATATCGTATAACCGGACTGGAGAAAGGGTTTAAATTTGTTGAGAGCAGTCCGCTTGTAAGATCATCTTATCATGCAGAAAAACATGTAGAAACAGAAGTAAAAGTGGAGTAATTTAATAGTATGAGAAATGAAGTAATATTCCGGGACCTTGGGAAAATTGATTATAAGGAAGCATGGGATTACCAGGAAAAACTGTTTGATGAAATCGTTACCTTAAAAAAGCAGAATAGGGATTCAGAAAAAGGGAAACAAAAAAACATCAAAAATCATCTTTTGTTTTGTGAGCATCCTCATGTTTATACGCTTGGGAAAAGCGGGTCTGAAAATAATCTGCTTATCGATCAATTGCAATTAAAGGCAAAAAACGCTTCATTTTTTAAGATCAACCGTGGAGGAGATATTACGTATCATGGTCCGGGGCAAATTGTCGGGTACCCTATTTTCGATCTTGAATTATTCAATGTGCGTATAAAACAGTATATTAATAAACTTGAAGAGTCTATAATAAAAACTCTAAGTATATATAATCTTGAAGGAGAACGCTTGAAAAACGGAACCGGTGTCTGGTTAAATCCCGAAGTTCCCGGAAAAGCAAGAAAAATTTGTGCTATTGGAGTACGTGTAAGCAGGTTTGTAACTATGCATGGGTTTGCATTTAATGTAAATACCAACCTGGAATATTTTAATTATATAAATCCTTGTGGGTTTGTTGATAAAGGAATTACTTCGCTGGAAAAGGAGGTGGATACAAAAATTGACATAAACAAGGTAAAATTGGTTGTAAGGGAGAAAATGAGTGAGGTTTTTGAGTTTGATGAAACATAAAATTTTAATAAGAGGATTTAATTAAATGATATGGATAAAAAATGGGTAATAAAGGAAAAAGGCGATATTGTGATAACAGAGCAACTTGCCAAAAGTCTTGAGATAGATAGCAAATTGGCAAATCTTTTGGTACAGAGGGGGATACATGCCCCTGATGAGGCTCGTTCATTTTTTACACCAGACCTATCCGGTTTACATGACCCTTTTCTGATGAAGGATATGAATAAAGCTGTTGACAGGATCTCTTCAGCTATCGGCAGAAATGAAAAGATCCTGATTTATGGTGATTATGATGTAGATGGAACAACTTCTGTGGCTTTGGTTTATTCATTTTTTAAAACGATATATTCAAATCTCGATTTCTATATTCCCGATCGGTATGAGGAGGGATATGGAATATCGTACAAGGGTATTGATTGGGCTGCTGAAAATAATTTTTCACTTATCATCGCATTGGATTGTGGTATAAAAGCAGTTGAACAAATTGACTATGCTACCGGGAAAGGAGTCGAATTTATTATTTGTGATCATCACCTGCCGGATGAAAAAATTCCTGATGCAACCGCGATCCTTGATCCTAAAAGGGTTGATTGTAATTATCCATTTAAAGAACTTTCAGGGTGTGGTGTAGGGTTCAAGTTACTTCAGGCATATTCGATAATAAACGAAATTCCGTTTAGTGTACTTGTTCCGTACCTTGATCTTGTAGCTGTAAGTATTGCTTCAGATATTGTCCCTGTTACAGGGGAAAACAGGATGCTTGCTTACTATGGACTTAGGCAATTAAATGAAAACCCGGGGACCGGGCTAAAGGCTATTATTAGTGAGGCAAATATGGGTAAAAGGGAAATACGAATCGGAGATATAATTTTTAAAATCGGACCCAGGATCAATGCAGCCGGCAGAATTGAATCAGGGAAGAAAGCGGTCGAATTACTTACGGCTAAGGATAGTGATTTAGCATATAAGATGAGCAAGAAAATAAATGATTTCAATGTTGAACGAAGAAAAATTGATCAGAACATTACCAGGGAAGCTCTTCAAATGATCTCATCTGATCCTAAACTTGAAAACACTAAATCCACAGTTGTTTATGATCCCGGTTGGCATAAAGGGGTCATTGGAATAGTTGCCTCACGACTAACAGAGACTTATTACAGGCCAACAGTTGTGCTTACAGAATCGGATGGCCTGGCTACAGGATCTGCCCGTTCTGTATTAGGTTTTGATCTGTATAAAGCAATTAACGCATGCAGCGACCTGCTTGAGAATTTTGGCGGACATATGTATGCTGCAGGACTAACCATGAAGAAAGAGAACATTCCTCTATTCAGACAAAGATTTGAAGAAGTTGTAAGCAAAACAATACTGGATGATCAGCTTATTCCACGTATTGAAATGGATATGGAATTTAATCTGGAAGATATAAGTGAAGATTTTTACAATATTCTGGATAAATTCCAACCATTCGGTCCCGGAAATATGTCACCCTTGTTTGTATCCCGCAATATATGTGATTCAGGAAACGGGAGAGCAGTTGGTTCAACAGGCGAACATCTTAAACTGGAATTAATAGAAAAGGACAAGTCAGTAAAAGCTGTTTCTGCAATTGCTTTCAATATGTCAAATCATCTTGGTCATATTAAAGAAGGCAAGCCTTTTGATGTTTGTTATTCAATTGAAATGAATGAATTCAGAGGTGAATCAAACCTGCAGTTGAATGTTAAGGATATTAAGGAGAAATGAAGATCCGCCTTCTCCTCCAACCACGGATCCTCATTTCTCCTTAATATAACTGCCAATGCGGGTCGAGATCCTGTTCAGCGATTCCATAATGTCGTCTTCAGGTTTCATATAGTTATCTGTACCCCAAAAATCAGGATCATAATTGTTTGTTGTCTCCGATAATATCAGGTGCGAAGGAGATATCTTATCTTTTTTGAAACGGGTCACATTAACCGAATCGATTTTAGTAATTACCATTTCAAAAAAGATATAATAAGTACTACTAAATAACTTCCTCTTTTTTCGGGCATTGAATTCAAGATCTCCCCTTACATGATTCAGATAAAACCTGTTGTTTATATAACGGTAATCAACTTTATATTTTATTCGCCGGGGTTTTACGGTGAATCCTCTTGCATTCTTTTGTATATAGGTACTGGCAAGCTTATCTATATAATCGGGGTTTACCTCAAATTCCGCTGAGTGTACGCCGTAATTATCTGTATTAATAAAAATTGACCCTTTAAAAAGTGGTAAATTAACTATCTCATCTGCTTGCTCGAAATCAATAACATACGCAGTTTCATTATCGATATTTATAACATCTGTCATACGGTAATTGTAGTTGTTAATATTTGCCTTGTTGATAAAATCGAACCTGTTTTTGATCCCGTCGAGGCTGAGACAGGCATCAAGTCCGTCCTGCAATTTAATTAAGAGGGTGTCGCTGTTATTGATATTCTCCATCTTACGGCTTTTAAATACAGATACCTGGTCAGTTTGTAATGTTCTTACATACGCACTTTTATATATATCAACTACAGCCTCTGAGTATAGCTGTAGTTTATTCCTTTTGCTAATAGATTCTCTGTAAAAAGCTGTAAGAATTACAGGTGTGGCTCCGTAGTTCTCTGATATGTGACGACTTATTCCAAGTATCAATTCAACTGGTTCACGAGTGCGAATGATAACTTCGGGAATTGAAATATAATCGCGTTCAAGTTTGATTATGTAATAATTGTTAACAGCCTGATTAATAGGGATTATCCTGTTTTTAAATCCAAGACATGAAATAGTAATTGAGTCATTAAGGCAGGCAGGGGTAATCTTAAGGCTATAGTTACCGTCATAATTTGAAATTGTTCCCACACCTTTATTATATATCCCGATTGTTGCAAAAGGAAGCGGGTCGCTATTTCCCGATTCTATGATTGAACCGGTGACCATATAAACAGGAGTTTTACCTTCCTCACTGATCATGGGAGTTGTTTCATCAACCTCTTTATAAATTACCAGGTGGTTCTCTATTACTGAATAACTAAAGTCACGATCGCGGAAAATCTCATCAAGAAGTTCTCTAACCGGCTTTTCTTTTGCATCAACAGATATTATTGTTTCCGGTTTTATTAGATCAGAATCGTATGTAAAAACATATCCTGTTTTCTGCGAGATGGCTTTCAGGGCAGTTGAGATTTTAACTCCATTCATCTCAATTGAAATATATTGCCCGAAGACATTGTCCTGTCCCCATAAAAATGAATTAGCTGCTGCCAGTAAAATTGTTATGGCTGCCAGTAATTGGAAAGTTTTTTTTGACAGTATTCTTTTTCCTACATCCATTTCAGGAATAAAAGATTACAAATTAGAAAGATAGTAAATACCATTTTTCTTCTCAAACTCCAGGTTAAAACTCAGGCAGATTGCCCTGATAATTGTTTCGGCTGATTCGTTATCAAATTTTGATGTAAGTTGCCGGTTGAGGATATCGTTATTGTAAACCTCAACAGAGATATTGTATGCTCTTTGAAGATCACTGAAAACATCCTCCAGCCTGGTTCCTTCGTAAGTTAATATTTCTGTATTCCAGGCAAGATAGTTAATATCGGTATTAATCATACTTGAGGAAGTGTTATTGTTAATTACTCCAAGTTTGCCTGGTTCAAGAGTGAGGGACCTGGTCCCGTCTTTGCTCTCCACCAATACTTTGCCTGATGCAACCAGTACTTCCACTTCATTTTTACTATTGTTGGTGATAATATTAAATGATGTTCCCAGCACGGTTACTTTTCCGTTCCCGGCATCAATAATAAACGGTCTGTTTACATAAGGGTTGATTTCAAAGAAAGCCTCTCCTGTGAGTTTAACCTTTCTTCTCCTGTTGTTAAATTTATCAGGGAAGCTAACCTTACTATCTCTGTTAAGAGTGATAAAACTGCCATCAGAAAGTTCAACAATTTTGTTCTTTTCAACTGATGAAGTGGCAATAACACTCTTTGGTGAAAGGAAATGATTGGATATTATGTACTTCCCTGTAAATGTAAGAGTGGTTAGTATAATAACTGCAGCAGCAATTCTCAACAAATAAGGGGACTTAAATTTAATCTCTTTTTTACTTATAATAAGTTTATCTTCTTCAAGCCGGTTTATTAAATGCCCCCAGGCTTTGTCAACATTAGCTTTTTCTTCACCTCGTGAATTTTTCATGTTTTTCCAATATTTTTTTATTTTCAGACCTTTATTATCCAGGAAACTCGTTATAGTTTCACTTTTATTATCATTCTCGCCAGAAAAGTGTGAAGCAATTTGCTGCCATTCACTGTTTTTATATGTTTTCTTTTTTTTCATAGTTATCACAATAATTCGTTACGAAATTTCTTTAACGCTTTACCCATATTGGCTTCTACCGTTTTTATTGAGATTGATAATACGTTAGCTATTTCGGCATATTTAAGGCCTTCAAAGCGGTTCATGCAAAAAATTCTTGCACACCGGTCAGGCAACTTTGCTATAATAACAGCTATTTTTTCATGTAGCTCTTTATATTTTAATATCTCTGCTGGGTCATTCGTATTTATGCTGGTGCTGGTTCTGGTTTTTTTTGCATGTTCTTGTACAACTTTCCTGTGTTCAATATAATGCATGCTTTTGTTGTACACTGCCCTAAAAAGATATCCTTTAATGGATGTTGTTATTTTTATTTTTTTCCTGTCTCTCCAAAGAACATAAAAAAGGTCCTGGACTATCTCTTCAGCTGTGTCGGTATCTTTTAAAATTGTTTTTGTATAATTGACCAGAGACGAATATGAGGATCTGAAAAGGAACTCAAATTGTTCTATGTCCCCTTTCCTGATCCTCCTGATAATATCTCTGTCAGTTATCATACAAATAAAAAAGGTATTATTCTTTTTTGCGGTCGCTGAATTTTAGTTTCCTGTTAAGCCTGCGTATAGCTGATTCAATGCTCTGGTCAGGCTCAATTACGTTATAATCGCCCCAGAAATCGGGATCAGAAAACGCACTTAGCTGTTGTGTAAAGATATCACTCATTTTGAGTCTTTCACGTGAATTGAACTTAATAACCTCTTCTTTGGTACGGTCAGTTACAGCAATCTCTGACATTGTTGTATAATTGGGATTGAAAAGTTTCTTTTTCCATTTAACCTTGAGTTTTACCTCTGCACGGGCATAGGCGAAATACCATTTTCCTTCTTGCTCCCTGAACTTAACCCTGTAGCTGGTCATAACGGGAGTAATTTTCATCCCAAGAGGTTTTTTCTTGATAAACATCTGTGCAGCTTCATTTTTGTCCTCAATATTCATGCTGAATGCTGCTTCAGTAAGTGCAAATGTTTCCATTTCAATAAACAGGCGCCCATAAAAAAGAGGCATATCAATATCGGGCCTTTGATGGAACTCGATTACATAATGAGGCATTTCGTCTATCACAACAATATTTGCCAGTTTATAATCGTATGAGCTCATCGCTTCCATAGAAAGAATTGAATAGGGATTTTTTATCATATCAAGTTGAAGCGTTGAAGTTGGGCCACCCTGTAACCTGAAGAGTACTGTATCGAACCTTGTCACTTCAACATTCTTACGTCCCTTATAAACCCTGGCCATATCACTCCTGAATACATTGTTGTAAGGCGCTTTAAATATCTCAATAACAGCTTCGGCTATGGAAACATAACTTTTGTTCTTTTTGATTGTTTCACGATAAAACGAGGTCATCAGGTTTGGGATCCCCGCATAGTTCTCAGGCACTCTTGCAATAACTTGCTGAATTATCTCTTCTGGTGTAATTGCTTTAATCACAACTTCTTTGATCGGAATTATTGTCTGCTTCAGTTCTATAGTATTATTTCTTCCACCATCCCTGAGATCACTTATATGTATAATCCTGTTTTCATACCCGATATAGAGTATCTCAATCTCCGGGTTCGGAAGAGTAGAGGCAATTTTCAGTAAGAATTCACCATCAAGGTTGGTAACTGTAGCAACATTTGTTCCCTGAACCGTAACAGTTGCAAAGACCAAAGGGGCTTTTGTTTCGGAATCTACCACCTTACCTTTAATTGTAATAACGGATTGTGGCTCCTGGGTTTTTCGGCTCTGCAATGATGGATATCCTGTTACCTGGATTGTTAAAGCCAGCAGGAAGATTAATCCGGCAGAAAGTTTTGCTAAATTTTTCATGACATAAATATTTTAAGTTTATAAATATAAAAACATTTGATTTCGTTTCATATTTAAGACCTGCCAACAGCAATTTACCCTATCCTTATTCTTAAATAATTAATGTTTACACTTGACAATACTTCAATATACAGTTGAGCACGATTATATCATACACGAGTTACCGGCTAACCACCCGGTTGAGTATGCGATCTGCAGATTATAACCACCTGTTTCAGCATCCAGGTTTATCATCTCTCCGGCAAAATAAAGTCCTTTTACCAATTTCGATTCCATTGTTTTGGAGGATATTTCATTTGTAGATACACCGCCAGCTGTAATGATAGCTTCTTTAAAGGAGCGGTGATTGGTGATAGTGAAACGTAAGTTTTTGAGGAGATACCGGATTTGCTTACGCTCTTTTGATGAAATCTGGTGGCATTCTTTTTCCTGATCAAGTCCTAAGAGATCAAAAAAAACAGGGATCATTGTTTTCGGCAACCAATAGCGGAAAACATTACTGATTTTTTTCTTGCCATGTTCATTCAGGTCGCGAAGCAAACGTCTGTCAAGTTTTTGCTCATCAAGAGCAGGTTTCAGATCAATAGTGATTTCCACTTTGTTGTTTTTATGTAATTCATCAACAACTGTCCTGCTTAGAGTCAGGATAATAGGGCCGGACAAGCCGAAGTGTGTGAAGATCATCTCGCCAAAGTTCTCACAGGTCTTTTTACCATTTACCCATATAACAGCCTTTACATTTTTCAAAGTAAGTCCCTGAAGTTTTTGTGCCACGTTGCCTTCAGTCTCCAGGGGCACAAGTGCGGGCCTGACCTTTACTATAGAATGTCCCACTTGCTTGGCAAGTTCATAACCTTCTCCATTGGATCCTGTAGCGGGATAAGAGTTTCCTCCTGTTGCAAGGATGATATGTCTGGTCATGAATTTTTGTCCGTTTGCCTGAATGCCGCACATAATATTGTTTTCAACAATCAGTTTCTCAACCCGATGGCCGCAGCGTATCTCTATATTTAGCTTATTGACCCATTTTAATAGTCCTTGTAACACATCTGCTGAGTTGTTGCTGGTGGGGAAATAACGTCCGCCACGTTCCAGTGTTATTTTTACACCCTGTTTATGAAGCAGGTCAATGATGTCTGTCGAAAAGAATTGTGAAAAGGCATTTCGCAGAAAGCGGCCATTTGGATTTACGTGTGTAATAAAATCGCTGATATTTGCATTGTTGGTAATATTGCAACGACCTTTTCCCGTTATCAACAGCTTACGTCCTTCCTGCCGCATTTTTTCCAGTACCAGCACTTTCCTGCCCAACTCTGCAGCCCTGCCTGCTGCTAATAATCCTGCCGGACCGGCACCTACAACTATAACATCAAAAATACTCATATGGTGCAAAGATATCTTTTACCGGTTAATTGTTTTCTATATTCAACATTGTAAACCAGTGTTCTTCCTTACTCAACTTACTCACCCACTTACCTACTCACCTTTTTCTTAGAATCTGTATCTGATCTGGAATTTTATTTCACTCAGCACATTGCCAGGTGTAACGCTATTAAAACCGTTAGGGATTTTTTTCGAGTAACGGGTACGTGATAATTTTAACCAGAAACTCAAGGCGTTGCCGGGCGAATACTTAAGCAACAGATAACTGCGTGTCCCTTTTGAATAAAGTGCAGGAATTGAAAAGCTGTATAATACATCATTTTCATATGTGTAAATTCGCGTATTATACGAATCGGTATCAAAGATGGCATATCTGGCTCTGATGTCAACAGGTAATTGCCGGAATGTAAATAATATATCCTGGTATAATATGTATCCCCAATCAGGTGAAAAATCGCCGGTTTTGTATCTGGCAACTTCAATCCTGTTCCTGAAACTTAGTTTGGGACCTGGTGTGTACGACAGGTGATAGCGTATATTGAGACGGTTAACTGCTTCCTGATCTGTAATGCCGGGCAGATCTTCATTAATATCTGTAACATCCGATTCCCCTTTTATTTTCCAGTACATTTCAATTTGTGATGATGGATGATAGTCAATTTTTATCATGTAATCTGTGCCTGATGATGGGGAAGTAACCAGGTATCTGAGCCATGGGAATTTATATGCATCGAAATATGCTGATACTTTCCAGTTAGCCAGGGGGCTTATTTCTGTCCCGAGGTAAAATCCCTCTTCGTTTCTGCCACCGGAATTTTCAGCAAAGGCATTTCCGTAAAAGGAAAAATACTCCTTTTCGAAATTCCTGTATAACATTGCAAGGCTGAATTCTGAACTTAGATTAAAAAGTGCTCCATTCAGAATAGCCCAGCCCCTTCCAAAACAATATGCCGCCTCTCCATACAAATTTATCCGGTTTATAAGTAACTGGTAATCTCCGGAGAGATGTGTTAATTGTTTCCCCCTGAAATAGAATTGGTTGTAATACCTGTCTGGTGGATTTAATTCAGTGTCAAACCAGGTGTGTGCAAAGGTTAATCCGGTTTTTAATTTATTGAAATTCATAGTTAAATTACTGCCAAATACCTGTTCAACTACAGCATCTTTATCTGAGGCAAGTCCTGCCAGAGAATGATCTCCCGAGGTTTGCAGGCTCGAAACAGTTATTACCTTATTCAGGGTTGAATCATATTCAGTAATATTTCCATCAATTTTTTTCCCGGAATAAAAAAACGATAAATCAATATTTTTGTGTGTCAGGGTTGTAGCTAAACCCCTGAAGAAACGATTTTCGTCTGTTGAACGGTACCCGGTGATTCCGGCTGCACGCTTTTTTACATCAAGAGGCATTGAAGTTTTTCCATATGAAAAGCCTGACCAAAGCACAAGACCCTGACCGAATCGCAGGTGGTAATCTCCAATAGAAAGATTTTTCACAAATCCGAAGTTATTTAATTGCAGATGTGCTGAATAAAAATCGAATCCATTCTTATTGATACCTTTGAAAAATTCCTCCCCCGCATCCTTTTCAGCAGTAAATCCCCATCTTATTTTTCTTTTATACCGGTAATCATATCTGAGGTAAAGTTTTGTAGGGTTACCAAGAATTTGATCTGTGCCTTCATCCGGCGAGTTATCTGACTCTTTATCAAATTTTCTGATTGAACGCATAAAAATCTGGTGTTTGCCTGATGCCAGTTTTTTATTTAATTCAGCAGGAATAGCACGTTCTGTATTTTGCAGATCAATGAAAGGGAGTATCAGCCTGACAAGCTCTTCATCAAACCCATACACAAATTGTAATTCATAAGTGGAAAGTAAAGGGCCATTTTTTTGAATATAATTAATAAGACTTTGTATCTGAAAATCAGACAATAGTCTGATCCTGGCGAGTTCTTCAAAAGAAGCATAATTAATTTTTACCGGGTTAGCTGCAAGCTGTGTAAATTCTTCCTGCAGGATAGTAAGATCAATATTCCCGTCATGTTGTGCACCCAGTTCCTCGACTAAAAGCATTAAATGTTCATCTGAAAAAAGCAAAGACTCTTGTCCTGAGACTGGTTGATTTATCAGGATAACGAGGGGAATAGCCAGATATGTAACAAATGAAAAGGATCGTAGAAGGAGATTATTGAACATCATAGATTGAAAGTGTACAAAATTGAAAAATGTGGTGTAAAACCAAGTTGCTGATGACGTGTGAATGCCAGGCTGGCTTCAATTCCTTTGTAATGATATCCAAGTCCGAATGTATATAATGTTGGTTTTGTTGATAATCCTGTTCGTAGGGTAAGATTATCTGCCAGTTCAAATTCAATGCCTGTTTTAAAAACTGCAGGGTTATCAATATCTTTTTCGGTTTCAGCAGCAATAAAAACAGTATTTGCAAAATGATATCCAATGCCAAACCGGATTATTGTCGGGATATTTTCTTCAGTATCAGATGAAACCTGCGCCCTGGTTGGGTTAAATATGTGAGCACCCAGAAATAAATTTTTTACCGGTTCAGCCATTATCCCTGCTTCAACAGTCAAATTTCCCTGGTTCCCGTATTGGTCAGCAATAAATACATTGAGGTAATTAAGTTGAACACCTGCTGAAATATTTTCTCCAAGCTTCTTGCCAAAACCGACTCCAATCTTGTTTTCGTGGTATTTTGAATACCCAAAATATGAATATGTAACCCCTATTGTTCCCGGGGCAGTGGGGATGACGATTGCTACTGCCTGAAGTCCGTATTGCGGGATAACAAATTTGTTCTCATGATGAAACCCTACTGCAAACTGATCAAGCCAGGCAAGTCCTGCCTGGTTGTGAAAAACAGACCACAGATGTGGCATCATTACAGTGGCATTTGACATACCGGCCGAACGGGCACCAAGTGGATAATTGTCGTTTGTGCTAAATGATAACTTCCCTAAAGAGAAAAGGAAAATGAGTAAGAAAATTATTTTCTTTACTTTAAGCACTGATCAATTAGTCTTATATTTATACTCAACTTTTGCCAACTCCTTATTTGCTTCTACAATTTTCTGTTTCAGTTCAATTTTATTGATCTTAAACCTGCTTCGTAATTCAGGATCACCAACAGATAATATTTGGGCAGCCAGAAGACCGGCATTTTTTGCGGCATTAATACCAACTGTGGCAACAGGAATGCCAGGTGGCATTTGCAGGATCGAAAGAATGGAATCCCAACCATCGAGCGATGCTTTAATAGGTACTCCAATTACGGGAACAGGTGTTTTGGCTGCAATAACGCCTGGCAAATGAGCAGCCATACCCGCGCCAGCAATGATTACTTTAATCCCATTAACCTCAGCTGATTTTGCAAATTTTTCAACCTCATCAGGAGTGCGATGAGCTGATAAAGCATTCATTTCAAAAGGAATCTCAAGACTATTCAGTATCTTTGCCGCTTCTTCCATTACCGGCAGATCGGAGGTGCTGCCCATTATAATACTTACTTGTGGTTTCACTGGAATATGATTAAGTTAAACATTTGTATATTTAGATAATTAGTATTTTTGTGATGACGCTTCGGTCACACCCTGACTAAAACGTCAGGGTAAAATTAATATAAAAATAATTTTTTTAGATGGACAATGTAAGAATACTTGATAAAGAGTTTAAATTATTTATTTCTGAAAAACAGATTCAGGAAGCAGTGGAAAGGATGGCAAGCAGGATGAACAAAGAGCTTAAAGGGCAAAAGATATTTCTAATCGGGATATTGAATGGCTGTTTTATGTTTGCTGCCGATCTTATAAGGAATCTTGATCTGGATTGTACAATAACATTTTTAAAACTGGCTTCATACCAGGGAACCTCATCAACCGGGAAAGTAAAACGGCTTATTGGATTGAACGAAGATATTAAGGACCAGGTAGTTGTGGTGCTTGAAGATATTGTAGATACGGGTATTACACTTGATTTCATACAAAAACAGTTAAGAGGATATGAACCCGCGGAGATCAAATTAGCAACCTTGTTATACAAACCGGAAGCCTGCCGGCAGGATGTTTCCCTTGACTATGTCGGAATCGAAATTCCGGATGATTTTGTTGTTGGATATGGACTCGATTATAATGGTTATGGCAGGAATCTCAGACAGATATACACTGTAATAGAATAATGGAATAATGGAAGATTGGAAATAGTGTAAATTCTCACAAGATAAACATGATAACAATTCAAATTGTTATTTTTTCATAATGGATAGTTCTAATAATCTTTATTTTTTATAAATGCCGCTTTGTAAAAAACAAAGTGGAGTTAAATTTTTACTTATGTTTAATATTGTAATATTCGGACCTCCCGGATCAGGGAAGGGAACCCAATCTGTAAAATTGAAAGAAAAATACAGACTGGTTCATTTATCAACAGGTGATATTCTAAGGGATGCCATGGCAAAGAAAACCCCTCTGGGTGTAAAAGCACAGGAGTATATGGGAAAGGGGGAACTTGTACCTGATGAGGATGTTATTGGTATGTTGATGGGAGTGCTTGATGAAAACATGGATTCTAACGGCTTTATTTTTGATGGATTTCCAAGAACAGAGAAGCAGGCTTTGTTTCTTAAGAAGAACCTTGAGAAAAGGGATACTATGATACATGCTTTGCTTACGCTTGAAGTGAAAAGGGAAGAGTTAATAAAACGCCTGATTGACCGTGGTAAACAATCCGGACGTTCGGATGATAAACTTTCAGTGATCGAAAACAGGATAAATGTTTACCATGATCAAACTGCACCTGTCATTGAGTTTTATCAAAAATTGGATAAGTACTATCCTGTAGCTGGTATGGGTACTATTGATGAGATATTTGACCGGCTGTGTGGGGTGATTGAAGAGGTTAAGTAGTTGAGTAGTTAAGTAGTTGAGTGGTTGGGTCATTCAATAGTGTTATTTTCAAGCTAAGAAATGAGGAATAATATGGCTGATTCGAATTTTGTTGATTATGTTAAGATTTTTTGCCGCTCAGGAAATGGGGGTGCAGGATCGGCGCATCTTCACCGGGATAAACTAACACGTAAAGGCGGTCCGGATGGAGGAGATGGAGGAAGAGGAGGTCATGTAATTCTGCGGGGGAACAAGCAATTATGGACATTGTTACATATTAAGTACCGAAAACATGTTTTCGCAGAAAATGGAACCAATGGATCAAAATCATTAAGAACAGGTGCTGAGGGTAAGGATGTTTTTCTTGAGGTGCCTCTTGGTACTGTAGCAAAAAACTCAGAAACAGGTGAGGTCCTTTTCGAAATTACCGGACACGATGATCAAAAAGTTCTTATACCTGGAGGTAGAGGAGGATTAGGAAATAACAGGTTCAAATCATCTACAAACCGGACACCCAGATATGCCCAGCCGGGGGAATCAGGAGAAGAGAATTGGTATATCCTTGAGCTGAAAATACTTGCAGATATTGGTCTGGTTGGATTTCCCAATGCCGGTAAATCAACCCTTCTTTCAGTTGTATCCGCCGCGAAGCCGAAGATTGCCAACTATCCTTTTACTACCCTTGTTCCAAATCTTGGTATGGTGCAATACAGGGATAACAGATCGTTTGTAATGGCAGATATCCCTGGGATTATTAAAAATGCACATGAAGGTAAGGGGTTGGGAATAAGGTTTTTAAAGCATATCGAAAGAAATCCTGTATTGTTATTTATGGTGCCTGCTGATAATCTGGATATTTCTGGTGAATATAAAATTCTGCTTAATGAACTACAACATTTTAATCCTGAATTGTTGGATAAGAAGCGGATACTGGCAATATCTAAATCTGATCTTCTGGATGATGAATTAAAGCAGGAACTTGAAAAAGATCTTCCGGATATTCCACATGTTTTTATTTCGGCTATTCAGAATCGAGGGATTACTGAATTGAAAGATCTGATGTGGGCAACTTTGAATGAATATTAAAGTCATGTTTGAACTTCTTGATAAATGGGACATTCGTTTTTTCCTTTTTCTTAATGATCTCCATTCTCCTTTCTGGGATCAGGTAATGTGGTGGATAAGTGCTAAATATACATGGATACCATTGTATCTTTTTATTCTTGGCTGGATGATAGTAAAAAAGAAGTGGGAAACTCTGATTCTGCTTGTAATAATTGCCTTGCTGATCACATTAAGCGATCAGATATCTGTCCGGTTTTTTAAAGAGGTGACAGAAAGACTCAGACCATGCCATAATCCTGACCTGGCTGGTTTGGTGCATATTGTAAATGACAAATGTGGTGGTCAATATGGTTTTATTTCTTCGCATGCTGCGAACTCTTTCGCAATAGCAACTTTCACTTTAATGCTTTTTAAAAACCGCACCTATTCATATCTTATAGTTTTCTGGGCACTTATTGTGTCTTACAGCCGTATATACCTGGGAGTGCATTACCCGGGTGATATTTTGGGAGGAATAATTCTTGGGATGATTCTTGGAAGGATTGTTTATGATTTTTATGGAAGGCTAAGGGAAAGAAAGAAATAATGCTTTGTATTGTTAATGAAAATACGGATCCGTTTTTCAACATTGCTTCCGAGGAGTATATCTTCAGGAATTTTAGAGAGGATTGTTTTATGCTTTGGAGGAGCGAACCTTCTGTGATTATTGGGAAACATCAAAACACACTGGCTGAGATAAATTGGGATTTTATAAAAAAGCACGATATAAAAGTTGTTCGCCGTCTGTCCGGAGGAGGAGCTGTTTACCACGATCCCGGGAATTTGAATTTCACTTTTATAAAACATGGGCGGAATAGGAAACTGATGGATTTTAAAAAGTTTACTGATCCGGTGATAAAAGCACTCGCTAAAATGTCTGTTATAGCGAAATTTGAAGGAAAAAATGACTTAAGAGTAGATGGGTTAAAGATTTCAGGAAATTCTGAACATGTTTTCAGGAATAAAGTTTTGCATCACGGAACACTTCTTTTTGATTCAAATCTTGATAACCTGGAGAATGCCATTAAAAAGGAGAAGGATCACTATTCTGACAGGGCAGTGAAATCGATCCGGAGCCAGGTAACTAATATTTCCTCACACCTTAGAAATAATATCTCAATATCAGAATTCAGGGAGTTAATGCAGTCGTTTATGTTTAATTATTTCCCCGGTACTGTATTTTATCATTTTACAAATGAAGAGATTACAAAAATCAACAACCTGGTTAAGGAAAAATATTCAGGGTGGGAGTGGAACTATGGTTGCTCGCCACGGTATATGATGAAGAAAGTGATAACCGCCGGAGACCATAGAATCACTGTTGAACTTACCGTTACGAAAGGGATAATTGAAAAATTTAAAATTGATGATTCTGGGCAGTTTGGTGAGGTGACGGAAAAAATTTGTGCAGCAGTCACCGGTTTGCAGCATGAAGAAACCTCTCTGATAAAGAAATTGTCCGGGTTTCATAAGTCATCCTTTATTCAGAGTTTTAGTATAATTGATTTTGTACATGCATTGTTTTAATTTTTTCAACACTCTGCAAAGCCCTTCCTGTTTTAGCTTAACAGTCAGAATAACAGGAGATTAGACTGAAGCCCCTGACGTCTTACCAATCATTTGTTCGAAATATCTTTTCCGCTATTGTTAATAAATTGCTTCATATGCGGTGTTCCTTTTGTTTATATTTGCAGAAATTTGGAGAAAATGGAGACGAGATATTCGGAAGATACAATAAAAACGCTGGATTGGAAGGAGCACATACGCCGCAGACCGGGTATGTATATCGGGAAATTGGGTGATGGTGCATCCCAGGATGATGGAATATATGTTCTCCTGAAAGAGGTATTTGACAACTCGATTGATGAGTTCATGATGGGGTATGGGAAATCGATAGATATAACCATAAAGGAAAAATCTGTTAAAATTCGTGATTTCGGTAGAGGTATCCCGTTAGGTAAACTGGTTGACGTTGCTTCAAAAATGAATACCGGCGCTAAATATGATTCAAAAGTATTTAAAAAAACGGTTGGTCTGAATGGCGTTGGAATAAAAGCCGTTAATGCATTATCAGATAAATTTGTTATTCAATCGATAAGAGAGGGAAAACTTAAAGAGGCGGAGTTTGCAAAAGGTGAACTGGTAAGGGACGAAGAGCTTAAACCTACTAATGAAGATAACGGTGTTATTGTCACATTCATCCCCGATAGCAGCATGTTTGGGAAGTATCATTATACTTCGGAATATGTTGAGAATATGATGTGGAATTATGTTTACCTGAACACAGGGCTTACAATAAATTTCAATGGTGAAAAAATCCGTTCAAAGAATGGCTTGCTCGATTTATTGAATAATAGCATGAGTTCTTCCGGCATATATCCTGTTATTCATTTGAAAAACAGCGATATAGAAGTTGCATTTACTCATGGGAATCAATATGGTGAGGAATATTATGCTTTTGTAAACGGACAGCATACAACACAAGGAGGAACGCACCTTTCAGCTTTCAAGGAGACATTTGTAAAAACCATCAGGGAATTTTACAAGAAAGATTTCGAACCGTCAGATATTCGTGCCAGTATAATTGCAGCATTCAGTGTAAAAATTGAAGAACCGGTTTTTGAATCGCAAACCAAAACCAAACTGGGATCAAAAAACATGTCTCCTGATGGACCTACTGTCAGGAATTATATTAATGACTTTAATAAAACCCATCTTGATAATTATCTTCATAAACATCCTGAGATAGCAGACCTTCTTCTGAAAAAAATACTGGATTCGGAAAAAGAACGTAAAGCGATCTCGAGCGTGAAAAAACTTGCCCGCGAACGTGCAAAAAAAGCTAACCTTCATAATAAAAAACTCAGAGATTGCAGGATCCATTATAACTCGAAAGATGACCGCAGGCTGAATACAACAATTTTTATTACTGAAGGAGACTCAGCAAGCGGATCTATTACAAAATCGAGGAATGTTGAAACACAAGCTGTTTTCAGTCTTAAGGGGAAGCCTCTCAATACATTTGGGTTATCTAAAAAGATTGTATACGAGAATGAAGAATTTAACCTTTTGCAGGCAGCGCTTAATATTGAAGATGGTCTTGAAAACCTTCGATACAATAATGTTGTAATTGCCACTGATGCAGATGTTGACGGTATGCACATCAGGTTGTTACTTATAACATTCTTTCTGCAGTTTTTCCCCGACCTTGTGAAACGGGGGCATCTTTATATTTTGCAAACTCCCCTGTTCAGGGTAAGAAATAAAAAAGAGACTATTTATGCCTACAGCAATGATGAAAAGGAAATAGCATTGAAAAAGCTTGGTGGGAAAATTGAAATAACCAGGTTTAAAGGTTTAGGAGAAATTTCACCTGATGAGTTTAAATATTTTATAGGGAAAAGTATACGCCTCGATCCTGTCCGGTTAAAGAAGGAAGATATTGTTCCGGAATTCCTTTCATTTTATATGGGAAAAAATACTCCGGAAAGACAGGATTTTATCATCGAAAACCTAAGAGTAGAGGAAGTACTGGAAGAGAGCTTATAGATATGATAAATAGTTTTGGCTCTGTTTTATAATCGTATGAAAGAAATTGATAAGAATAATAATGTGAGTGAAAAGAGCAGGTCAAACGGAGAACTCCCCGATTGGATACAAACCAATGGAGACCTTCACAAAATGGCAAACCTGTCAGGGATGTACCAGGACTGGTTCCTTGACTATGCTTCTTATGTTATTCTTGAAAGGGCTGTGCCTTATATCTCCGATGGATTAAAGCCTGTTCAGAGGCGAATCCTGCATTCAATGAAACGGATGGATGATGGAAGATACAATAAGGTGGCAAATATTATCGGACATACCATGCAATTCCATCCCCATGGAGATGCATCCATTGGAGATGCTCTCGTTCAACTGGGGCAGAAAGATCTTCTTATTGATGCCCAGGGAAACTGGGGTAATGTATTAACAGGTGACAGTGCTGCTGCTCCGAGATATATCGAAGCAAGGTTATCTAAATTTGCACTGGATGTGGTTTTTAATCCAAAAATTACAGATTGGAAAGATTCATATGATGGCAGGAACAAAGAGCCTAAAATGCTTCCTGTGAAGTTTCCCCTGCTACTTACTCAGGGTGTTGAAGGAATTGCAGTTGGTTTAGCATCAAAAATACTCCCCCACAATTTTAATGAACTGATTGATGCTTGTGTTAACTATCTTCAGAGGAAACCTTTTGAAATATTTCCTGACTTCTTAACAGGTGGATGGGCTGATTTTTCTAAATATAACGATGGTTTACGGGGTGGAGTAGTACGATTGAGAACAAGAATAATAAAACGGGACAATAAAAGTTTGGTTATTACAGACCTGCCATATGGAAAAACCACAACGGCACTGATTGATTCTATTCTTAAAGCAAATGATAAGGGAAAAATTAAGATTAGAAGGATAGATGATAATACAGCAGATAAAGTAGAAATAATTATTTACCTGGCGACCGGCACATCAATAGATAAAACAATCGATGCCCTGTATGCTTTTACCGATTGTGAAATTTCAATCTCACCAAACTCCTGTGTGATTAAGGATGATAAGCCGATTTTCCCCGGGGTCAGTGAAATGCTGAAATATTCTGCAAATAATACTGTTAACCTGCTGACAAAAGAACTTGAAATAAGGAAACAGGAGCTTGAAGATGCCTGGCATTTATCTTCACTCGAAAAAATTTTTATTGAAAACAGGATATATATTGATATTGAGGATTGTGAAACATGGGAATCTATTATCAAGACAATTGACAAAGGACTGGACCCTTTTAAGAAGTACCTTGTCAGAGAAGTTACAAGGGATGATATTATTCATCTGACAGAGATCAAAATTAAAAGAATCTCAAAATACGATTCAAAAAAGGCAGATGAATATATAAAAGGACTTGAAGCAGAAATTGATGAAGTAAAAAATCATCTTGCAAATATTATCCCCTTTACCATTAATTATTTTAAACAGATAAAGAAAAAGTATGGCAAGGGGAAAGAGAGAAAGACAGAGATAAGGAATTTTGATACCATTGTTGCTGCAAAAGTTGCAGCCTCTAATGCCAAATTATTTGTTAACCGTAAAGAAGGGTTTATTGGTACGGGATTGAAAAAAGATGAATTTGTTTGTGATTGTTCAGATATTGACGATATCATTGTTTTTCGAAGGGATGGAACTTATATTGTTTCAAAGGTTGAGGATAAAAAATTTGTAGGGAAAGATATTATTTATATCACAATTTTTAAAAAGAATGACAAACGCAGGATATTTAATGTAGTTTACAGAGATGGAAGGATGGGGAATACTTTGATGAAACGATGTGCCATAACAGCCATTACACGTGATAAGGAATATCATATTACCAAAGGGTCCCCTAACTCAAAAATACTTTACTTCAGTTCAAATCCTAATGGAGAAGCAGAGATTGTTAAAGTATTGCTTAAGCCGAAACCGCGTCTGAAAAAAACTGTTATTGAATTTGATTTTAGCGAATTAGCAATAAAAGGGTCGGGATCAATAGGTAATATCCTTACAAAACATCCGGTTCTCAAGATTTCAATGAAAGAAAAAGGAGAATCAACCCTGGGCGGTCGTAAAATTTGGTATGATGAGGAGGTTAACCGGTTGAATGCTGAAGGCTATGGCAGGTTTTTGGGAGAATTCAGCGGCGATGACAAGATTTTAGTAATGACCAGGGGTGGGATGTATCGTTTAGCTACTTTTGATCTGAATAATCATTTTGAGGATGATATTTTATTGCTAGAGAAATTTAACCCCCGAAAAGTATTCTCTGTTATTTATTGGGATGTCGAGCAAGAATTTTACTATGTTAAAAGGTTTAATATTGAGCCTGTTACAAAGTTGGTTGATTTTTTAAATGAGAATCGTGAAACTAAATTATTAAGTATTACCGAGGTTGAATATCCCCGTTTTGAAATTGAATTCGGTGGAAAGAATAAGAACAAGAACAATGAAATTATCGAAGTAGCTGAATTTATTGGTGTGAAAAGTTATAAAGCCAAGGGGAAAAGATTGTCCAGCTATTTTGTTGAAAACATCAATGAAATTGAGCCTGTTGTTAAAAGCGAAAGTGAAATAGATTCAGGGGAGCAAATTGATGAAGAAGACAAATCTACACCTTTTGCCGGTAACAAAAATAATGATTCAGGACAAATGCGACTTGAAATGTAATTCTGTTTGATTTGAGAGTTTTTTTAATTGGTTTTATGGGAAGTGGAAAATCTACTGTTGGGAGAAAACTCTCTTCAGCAACAGGATTGAATTTTATCGATCTGGATAACTATATTAGAAAAAAAGAGGACAAAACAATTAATGAAATATTTGATGAAGAGGGAGAAGATTATTTTCGCCAAACAGAAAGCCGTTTGTTAAAGGAGATTATTGAGAACGATAGTTTTATTTTAAGTTGTGGCGGCGGCACACCATGTTTTTTTGATAATATGTCCCTGATGAATAAAAACGGAATTACTATTTATCTGAAAATGACCGTTGATGCAATATATTCACGACTTCTCAATTCCCCTGACAACAGACCTCTTTTAAAAAAAATTCCCGTGAATAAACTAAGAAGCTATATTGAAAACACGTTGAAAGAGAGAGAGAAATACTATAAAATGGCAAAGCATACCGTTGAAGCAATAAACCTTAAAACCTCATTTGTTGTTAAACTACTGGGTTAGTTTTTCCCTTTCCTTGAATTCTTTTGTAGGATCAAGCTTTAAATATTTTGACAGGTACTTAACCCCGATATAAAATGGGATTGTATCAAGCAGGGCCGAAATCATTTTATAGACATAGTTGGAAAGGATGAGTATTATTAACCCGTGCATAACAGTTTCGCCCATTTTGATCATTATGGCATCACTGGCCCACAGATAGGTAACAGTAATTACTGCAACTGAATCAACCATCTGACTGGTAAGGGTTGATCCGTTGTTCCTTAACCATAACATTTTTCCTTTGGTAAGTTTTCTGAGAGCATGAAAAATATGCACATCAACAAACTGGGCTGTTAGATAGGCGATCATTGAAGCTATTGTAGCTCCAAAGGTCCATTTTCTTAATTGAAAAAAAGTCCGGTTAGGATCACCAATAGCAGGTAAAATCCCATCCGTTAATTCAGGATGTGGTGGTAGAACACCCCCGAGCCACATAATAAAAAGAACCCATATATTTAAAAGTAATCCAACCCATACAACCATGGTAGCACGTTTCTTTCCGTATAATTCGCTAATAAAATCGGTGCAAAGGAAAGTTAATGGATATGGCAATACTCCGACGAAGACAATAAAGGGAACGGTTCTGCCGAAAATTGTAAATGAAAAATCGATTTGCCTGGATATTCCCAGGATATTCAAAACGGCAAGTGTGCCTAAAAACAAACCTGAGAGGATAATAAAAACCATTTCCCGTCTCCTGCCGGTTTTTTTATCAACCTTATCTCCAAAGTCAAACATTTGATAAATATAATAGATTAATTAAAATATTTCCAAGAATTGATAAATAAAAAAAGAAAGAACTTGATAGATATTACATAAAATCATGTGAATTTCATATATAACATGATAAATTCCTTTATACAACCATATAAATTGAGATAAATTTTTGGAACAATTTGAAATTAAATGCTATATTTATTCACTTATATTTGATTGACTAATGTTTTTTTCAAAATGCAAGGATGATTGATGGTTTTTATAAAGCATTAAATGTTGAAAAAGAGGAGAGAAAGCTGGTTCTGATTTTACTCTCTCAATCAATTTTTCTCGGTATATTTTATGGTGCTTTTGATATTGGAGCCCATACTCTTTTCCTGGGGACTTTTGATGAGGAAATGATACCTAAAGCTTTTACTGTTTCAGGGTTTGCAGGTATTATTTTAACAACGCTTTATTCGAAAATTCAAACTAAGGTATCTTTCAGTACACTTTCTGTGATAAATCTTGTTACTGTTGCTGTTTTTACAATTTTACTGAGATTCGGGTTTGAAGTATATGACTCAAAATGGCTGATATTCTTTCTTTTTGTTATGATGGGTCCGCTGAACATTCTTGCCTTACTTGGTTTCTGGGGTACAGTTGGACGGATGTTTACTTTACGACAGGGGAAAAGGCTATTTGGATTAGTAGATACCGGTCAGATCCTCGGGATTATACTTGTCAGTTATGCCGTTCCTGTTCTGTTGTCTTTCAAGTTTGAAACAAAAAATCTTCTGTTGATCAGCTCGGGGGGTATTCTGTTTGCATTGTTTTTCCAGTTTATTATTATCCGGCAATTTAAATTCAAAGAAGGGAAGGCTGAAAAGAGCAAATCTATTACATGGAAAAAAAGGATATCAGAAGCACTTCGAAACAGGTATATTACTATGATGGCTGTATTTGTTGGATTATCTGTTGTTACAGCTTTTTTTGTCCATTACTCCTTCCTTACTGTTTTAAATGATCAATATCCGGTAGCAACGGAATTGGGACAATTTTTTGGTGTTTTTATGGGTACTTTAATGGTGTTTACTATATTATTCAAAACATTTGTCTACGGTCGTTTGATGAAAACCTACGGATTAAAAATAAGTCTTGCAATATCCCCTTTTCTTATAGGGTTCTTTACTTTAGCTGCTATTCTGGCAGGAACAGTTTTTGGATATACAACAACAGCAGCAAATTTTCTTTTGTTTTTTCTGATTATTATGCTGTCAAAATTATTCTCAAAATCCCTTAAGGATTCCATCGAGGCGCCATCATTTAAAATTCTTTACCAATCAGTTAATGCAGATATCAGGCATGATGTTCAGGCTAGCATTGATGGAACGATAAATGAAATCGCAGCTCTTTTTTCAGGCTTAATACTTGCTCTTTTTGGGAGCATTGAGTTTTTTAAACTAATTCATTTTTCATACATTCTTGGTATTATAGTAGTTGCCTGGGTGTTTGTTTCTTTGATACTATATAAGGACTACAGGGGTTCTCTTAAGAAAGCACTTACCGGATTCCAGGAGTCAGATAAAAGTGTTGCGAAAAGTATGGATCTCAATTCATTAACAAAAAATAAGTTTAAAGAAGCTACAGGGTCAAAAGCAATTTTTCTAATTAAAATTGCACGATTGTTTAGTCCCGGTTTATATGAATCGTTATTATTAAAAGGACTAAAACATAACTCGTTAATTGTCAGAGAATATGTAATTAAATTACTTACGGGTGATTCATCTGGTCTGCCGGAAGAAATTCGTGGTAATATATTTAGTAAAGAATCTGATTTTATTAAAAAAGAACTGCCGGAGGTTAATAAATATCTGGAGAAAAGAACCGGGATTAAAAACTATGAACAAATTGAAAAACTGATCAGGTCGAATGAACCCGGGGAAAGAATTAAAGGGGTAAGATTGTTAAAACTGACAGATAAGAAACCTGATAATACATTGGTTTTAGCTCTTTTGCGTGATATAAACCCGGCAGTAAAGAAGGAAGCTATTGACCTGGTGTCAATCCTGAATGATCCGGAACTTGTTTCAACTCTGGTTGATTTATTACCATCAGACGATTTTTATAGTGATGTATTTCAAGCTCTTGTGAAATTTGGAGAAAAAAGTCTGGTCCCATTAGAACAGTATTTCTATAAATCAGGAGTGGAAACCAATACACTTATCAGAATTATCCGTATCTATGGACTGATCGGAAATGAAGAAGCCATAAAATACATTTTATTAAAGTTAACTCACCATAACTACTTTGTAATGGTTGAGGCTGTGCAATCACTCAGATTATGCGGTTATCAGGCGGGTGAAAGTGAAATTTCTATGCTTCAGCAGGTTATTGAAAAGATTATTGATGTTACTGCATGGAATATTTCAGCTATTATTAGTGTTGATGAGAATGTTGTCGGAACCGATTTGTCAGCTGCTCTTGAGGAGGAACTTTTAGCTAACCACAATCTCTTGTTTGACCTGCTTTCTCTGTTATATGAACCACAATCTGTTTATCATATCAGGGAAAATCTTGACCTGGGAACCTCAGAGAGCGTTAGTTTTGCACTGGAACTGCTGGATCTGATAATCCCTGAAGAACTTAAGCCGAAGCTTTTCCCACTGCTGGATGATATTTCACGAGAGGAAAAAATCAAGCAATTACAGGATTTTTACCCGGTGGCAAAGATGGATTCTGATGAATTATTATTGTCAATTATTAACCGGGATTATAATAAACTGAATAATTGGACAAAGGCTTGTGCCCTGATGAGCTTAAGACTTCTTAAAATGCAGGAGATCCCGAATGACCTGGTAGCCCAGCTTTTTAATCCCGACCCTTTATTAAGGGAAGTGGCAGTTCTTACAGTTAAAGGAATTGATCCCGGGAAGTTTAGTGAATATGCAATCCGATTACCGGGAGATTATAAAACCCAACTTTCACAGGTTCTTGATTATGATAATAATGAGATTTATCAGCTTCTGGAGAAGAAAATTCTTTTCCTGAAAAAAACGGAACAGTTCGCTGCCAGAGAAGGAGTACAGGTTTGCCGGTTTGCAAAAAAAATCAAAGGCTCATTTATTATTAAAGACAGTGTTATATCAAATGACGATATTAATGACACCGAAGGATTTTACTGGATTATCAAAGGGAAAATGCGTATAACAATGCCTGAAGGGGAGGTTGAAGATTATACTCCCTTAGGAATGTTCCATAATTGCCGAATAAATGGAGAGGGTACTGAATTAACATCCATAAAAGCTATGGAAGATACGTTTTATTACAAAATAAGCAGTAAGGAATTACATAAATCATTGTTTGATTTTCCGGAGTTAGCTGAAATATTTGTAAAATGCTCCTGATAAACCCATGATTAGTTATATAATATAAAGT
>JAGGXD010000101.1 GCA_021163295.1 Bacteroidales bacterium | reverse complement strand
CTTGTATATAAAAATCTTTTAACATCATTCATTATGCTTTCTATTTATAAAACAATTACTTACCTTTTGCCAATTTTGATTTTTTTCATCTTTTTAAAAATTCTTAAAGTGCATTTAACAACATCGAAGATAATAACATTCTCATTAATATTTGCATTAATCTCTACTTGCATTTATGTAGACGGCATTCAGAGTCAGGCAAAATATTCAACAACTTATAATTATGGCGAAACCGGATTGAAAAAAACGGCATCATATATTCGTGAACATACCAATTCAAATGACACTATCATTGGAGAAACCGACATTGGCTACTATTCAAGAAGACCTTATTACAGGGCATTCTTTTTATCAACATCTCCAGACCAGATTCGGGATGTTATAAATTCCAATAATCTTACCTATATAGTATTTCGTTCGAATGATTTATGGAAAAACGAAGTTAAAGAGATCATCGCAGTGGAATATGCACGTGTGGATAAAAATGGATCGTTTGTTATTTATAAAAAAATAGATAGGTGAATATATTGTCTAAAATTGCAATAATACGGGGAATAAGCCTAAGTAAATTCGAGATGCAGAATTACGAACCTCTGACAAAATGGTTTGACGTTACCGCATACTATCCAATTAAGCACCAACAAGATGTGTCGATAATTAACCTTCCGAAGAAACGATTACGATCCTTTGAATGCATCATTGGCTGCCCGTTGAGTGTATTAATGGAATATCCACTCCGTTTAATTGGGTATAGAGAAGCTATGATAGGTTTGGTGAAAGAACTCAAATCTTATGACCTCGTGCATACAGCAGAGACGTACAATGGTTACTCCTATCAAGCAGTAAAAGCAAAGGAAAAATATGGTACAAAGGTTGTGGTCACCTGCTGGGAGAATATACCATTTTTCTGCGAATTTCCAAACATGCGAAGTTATATCAAGAAAAAGGTCAGGGGCAACGCTGACCTATTTATAGCAATCACAGAAAGAGCAAAAGAAGCATTGATCTACGAAGGAGTTCCGGAAGAAAAAATCACAGTTATTCCAGTTGGTATTGATCTTAACACCTTCAAGCCAAGGGAGAAAAATGAGGAATTCCTAAAGAAGTTCAATCTTACAAAAGATGATTTTGTCGTGCTCTCGATAGGCAGGCTGGTATGGGACAAGGGAGTTTTTGATGTGATCTATGCTGCGAAACGATTGCTGCTGGACACAGAGTTAAGTGATAAATCCATAAAATTTGTCTTTATTGGTGCTGGACCCGAAGAGAAAAAAATGAGGCAATTAATCAATAAATTAGGTCTTGCAGAAATGGTAAACATGGCAGGAACACATCCTTATACCGAGATTCCAATGATCCATAACCTTGCCGATGTATTCGTGCTTCCAAGCATTCCTGTAAAAGACTGGCAGGAACAGTTTGGCATGGTGTTTGCCGAGGCGCTGGCATCTGGAAAACCCGTGATCGCAGGTGAAAGCGGCTCCATTCCAGAGGTTGTGGGTGATGCTGGAATACTTGTTCAGCCGAATGATCCACTCTCAATCTATCGAGAGATTAGGAGGTTGATCCTTGATGATGTGTTCAGACGGAAATATGAGGGATTAGCCAGACAGCGCGCAGAGAAGGTTTTTGACCCGGAAAAGATCGCACTTAGGATGAAAACCGAATACGAGAAGTTGTTTGAATGAAAGAAACAAAGATGATCACTCTTGACATCGGTTGCGGTAACAATAAAACGAATGGCACAATAGGACTGGATAGAGTGCGGACCGATGGTGTGGACATATTATGTGATATCGAACAATCACTTCCGTTGAAGAGTGGAACAATCGACAAAATTATCGCAAGTCACGTACTTGAGCACATGGGTAATGTTATCAAAACTCTTGAGGAGATTCATCGTGTACTGAAGATGGGGGGGGTCGCTATCATTGAGGTTCCGCATGTCAGGTCTCTGGGTGCCTTCATGGATCCAACACATAAACACTTTTTCACGATAATGACGATGGATTATTTTACTGATGAGTCGGCATTTAATTATTACAGCCATGCTCGGTTCAGAATTATGCGGAAGGAGTTGAAGTTCAAACCAAGATGGCTGCAATGGTTATTTAACCTGAGACCAGAATTCACAGAGCAGTTGCTCGGGATTGTGCCAGTCAAGGCAAATATTTATTGGGTGCTTGAGAAGAGTGTAGCGGGAAAGATGCATGAATAAAGATGAAGATTTCAGGTCGACAATGTATCCTTATCCTTATATTTCTGTGCTTATCCCAACATACAACGGATCTAAAACTATAGGGAAAGTGCTCGATTCCATTCTTCTCCAAGAATATGATGGAAATATCGAGATAATTGTGATTGATGATCACTCCACAGATAATACATTGGAAGTGGTAAAACAATATCCAGTGACTATTAGCCATAATAAAGCAAATGTGGGTCTTGCGCGCTCGGTCAACAATGGTGTCACGGAAGCCAAGTACGATGTGATATGCATCATCCACGAAGATGTTGTGTTGACCGATAATGAATGGTTCAAAAAGTTAATTCCTTATTTGAAAGATGATGTAGCATGTGTAACGTCCCCTGTTCTGCTGCCAGAAGAAGTATATGCTGATTTTGGGTTTTGGGAAAAAGCATTGTTTTCTTGGGAGGTTGGCAGTGAATATAATAATTCTGTGATTACCTTGGATTATTCAGACGGCAAAAACGATATTTTCAGGAAGGATATCTATCTGGAATTTGGTGGATTCGATAGCGACACATACAGGGTTGCCTGCGAGGATGTTGATATGAGCAAACGTTTGCAGAGGGCAGGATACAAAATTTTATCTATTCCTGCACCAGTGTATCATCTGCATTCCTCGCATGCAACAGGTCTGTCCACCATTCTTTTCAGGAAGAATCCACAGTTGTCAGAGGGGCAGGGTGTGCTGTTCAGGAAATACAGGTTTATCGGTGGCTGGAATAACCAAATTTACAAGACGTTTGCTGTTATCTTACTTTTTGTATCATTTCTGGATGTGCGCTTGATAGGGGTAGCGTATATTGCAGCGATTATTTTTGGTAGTACATATTCAGCATTTAAAAGAATGAATGAACCGAAGGTTTTAGTACTGCTGCCGCCAGTTAAGTTAATAGATTACATATTGAATGTGTGGTATTTCTGGAAAGGATTTATTACAGAGAAACAGAGGAAATAAGCAGACTTATGCTGAATACAAAACATGTTGGTCTCAGTAATTGTTGTATCAAGGAACAGTAAAAACACGATAAGGAGATGTCTTGATAGTATTCTTGAACAGACTTATCAAGATATCGAGGTTGTGGTAGTGGACAGTTCGGATGACGGTACGGGAAGGATTATCGAAGAATATAAAAGGAAATCAGAGTTTCCATTTGTGGTGATATATCAAGAGCCAAAAGGAGTGGGCGCAGCAAGGAATGCCGGTATCGAAACTGCGAAAGGAGAAGTATTACTCTATGTAGATGCTGATTGTTATATTCCACCGGATTATGTTGATAAAGCAGTTAAACCGTTTACCGAGTCAGATGCCACATTAACAGTATTCACAGATATGGAGGTCTCGTCTGCAGCATCATCGTCTTTTGGCAATCTTGTCAGCCTTTGTGAAAAAATAATGTCGAATATATCTCATATACTCACAACTCATCTTGTTAGAAAAAAACTATATGACCTCATTGGAAAGTACGATGAAAATCTTAAGAGTGGCGAAGATGCAGAATTATTAAATAGGCTGCTCAATGCACACGACAATCTCGAACAGAAAGGTTATAGATTTGCTGCTGTTCATGAGGTGACTTATTACGAAATAAAGCAAGACACATCCTTCAAAGACTATTATAAAAAATGTGTATGGTACGGCAAGCCGCTTGCAAACAGTAGATATTTCTTTAGTGATCTGAAGTCAAATATAATTAAATTATTTGCTATAACCTATCTTTCGATATTTCCTTTTTCTATTCTTTTGATGTTACTGACTGGGTTTGAGTTCAGTTATTACGTAATCGTCTTAATCCCATTCATTATGTTGTTTGTGTATATAATATATAAATCAATAATAAATAAAAATTTTTGCGTACTTGTTCTCTTTTTACCGTTCTTCATAATTTATAAATCAATTGGATTGCTGATTGGATTTTTGCTTGCGCTTTCGGAAGGTGTGTGCGCAAAAGATTAATCGAAACTCATTTGGTTGCACTCACCAGAATATATACGTATCAAG
>JAGGXD010000053.1 GCA_021163295.1 Bacteroidales bacterium | reverse complement strand
TAACCAATTAACACCCCCATCCCTATGTTAGAAATCCCCCCCTTGTTGATCCTGCTCATTGGCATTGTTATCGTAATTGGTTTAATAATTTTTCTGCGCCTTAATGCTTTTTTTGCCCTTATTACAGCATCAATTATTGTTAGTTTACTGGCTCCCGGCGAATTTTCCGAGAAGATCAGTCGTGTTGCTATGGCTTTCGGATCCACTGCCGGCAAGATCGGTATTGTAATCGCACTGGCAGCAGTTATTGGGCGGTGCCTCATAGAAAGCGGTGCTGCAGATAGAATTGTGCAGTGGTTTGTCAGGTTATTCGGAAAAAAGAACTGCTCTATATCACTTATGTCCAGCGGCTTTCTGCTTTCAATCCCGGTTTTTTTCGATACTGTTTTTTACCTGCTTATCCCACTTGCACGGTCAATGCACCGCCGCACTAAAATTAATTATGTACTGCTTGTTTTAGCTATGGGTGCAGGTGCATCTATCACACATTCATTGGTCCCACCAACACCGGGTCCGCTGATTATGGCTGAAACATTAGGTATTGATCTTGGATTTATGATTGCCATCGGCTTATTGGTTGCCATACCGACGGCAATTATAATTATGTTTTTTATCAGGTATTATTCCCGTAGAATGGATATTCCAATGCGTTCTATCGAAGGTGCTGAGGACGAGTCAGAACCTCTGCCCGATAATCGTTTACCAGGCTTATTAACCTCCCTGTTACCTATCATTCTTCCACTACTCATGATATCAGCACATACCATTGTTTCCACACTGGCAAAAGGAGCTGAAATAACCTCCGGCATAAAACAGGCTGAAGAGATAACTGCAGTGCTTGGCAATGCCAACCTGGCAATGTTAGTTTCCGCAATTATCGCACTTTTTGTGTTTTACCGCCAGCGACGTCCCGGGATGAAAGAATTTGGCAAATCAGTAGAATCCTCATTAATGAGTGGCGGAATAATTATACTTATTACATCTGCCGGTGGAGCGTTTGGAGCTATGCTTAAGGAAGCGCAGGTAGGTCCGGCTATTCAGGCCTTGTTCAGTAATGGTGCAGACCAACAATTAGGAGGAACAGGATTGTTGTTTATGTCGTTTATTATCGCTTCCCTGCTCAAGTTTGCCCAAGGCTCAACAACTGTTTCCATGATCACTACTTCGGCAATGATAGCAACAATGCTTCCATCTGCTGAAATAATTGGATTTCATCCTGTATATATCGCTGCAGCAATAGGTTTCGGTGCTCAGTGCGGTGCCTGGATGAATGACAGTGGCTTCTGGATATATGCAAAAATGAGCGGATTTACAGGTATGGAAGCTATTAAAACCTGGACTGTAACACTGGCAGTAATGTCTATTGCCGGATTCCTGATTACTCTGCTTTTTGCAACTCTCTTGCCGCTGATTTAATAAGCTGTAATAAAAAATATATTAACTCAACATTAATCTAACTTGTATGATACCAAACCGGATAAAAATCAGGATTAAAAATATTACCTCAATTGGATTGCTTTTAATATTTTCAGTTCTATCGCTAACAAGCTGTAACTACAGACCTGAAAATTCCTCTGTTGAAGATAAAATGATCGGGGTAAAAATATATGATCATAATGAAGATTTTGATTCCCTGGTAAACGATTGGAAAGATATAGGGATCAATACAGTCTTTACCAGTCCACAACTTTTTTCAGATAAAATATTCAGGACAATAATCAGAAAAAATGATATAACCAGCTTTATTATCCTGCCAATATTCTTTAACCCTGATGCACTTCAGGAAAATCCCGATCTGTATGCCATTACAAATAAAGGAGAACAAGCCAAAGATGAATGGGTAACATTTGTCTGCCCTTCACGGGAAGAATACAGGAAAATGATTATTGATTCTGTAAAAACCATAATAAAAGAGCTTGATCCTGATGGAATAAGTCTTGATTTCATTCGTCATTTTGTTTACTGGGAAAAGATATATCCTGAAAGAACATTCGAGTCGCTGCCAAACACTTGTTTTGACTCAACCTGTTTAAATAAATTTCAAGCGGACACGAAAATTGATATTCCGGACTCTTTGAAAACAGAAGACAAAATATATGATTGGATAAAAGTTAATTGTTTGTATGAGTGGGGAGAATGGAAATGTGAACAAATAACAGGTCTTATCGCTGAGATTTCAAAGGAAGCCAGAAAACTTAAACCGGATATTCTAATTAACGTACATGCTGTTCCATGGCGGCAAAATGATTTTAGTGGTGCGATAAAAACGGTTGCCGGACAGGATTTTTCAGAAATATCAGATTATGTCGATTACCTGTCACCTATGACATATGCCCATATGGTAAAAAGGGAACCTTCATGGATACACTCAGTTACCAACGATATTTCAAACCAGGTTAACTGCAAAGTGATTCCCAGTATCCAGGTAAACAAAGCGTACCTTGACACAGAACTTACATTAGAGGAATTCAGGGAATCATTAAAGGAAGCACTTGCTACTCCTTCAGGCGGAGTAATATTCTGGTCGTGGGAACAACTGAGTAAAAAACCTGATAAAAGACAGATTATTAAACAATCATTGGACGGTATCTATCAATAGAAGCGGAATATATTTCACTTCTGAAATTTCAATCCATCTCATTTATCTTCCTGAATAATGCTTTTCAATGATTATTTTTCAATTTTCTATTTCAGTTTAAAGATTGTTTGTATTTTTGAAGTAGATAAAAAATAATTTCCACTAAAATAATCATAATTAAAATAAAGGAACAATGAAACATTTATTTGTTACTATGACAATTTTTACTTTTCTTTCTTTGCCTGGTATCTGCCAGGAAGATTTCCCTGCAGATCTTGAAAATCCTGCAATTTTCAACAGAAACAAAGAGTTACCTCATGCTACTTTTCTCCCTTTCAGCTCTCAAAAGGAAGCAATAAATAATAACTGGCAATCATCACCCTGGTATTATTCACTTAACGGCACGTGGAAATTCAACTGGGTAAATAAACCTTCGGAACGTCCGAAAGATTTCTACAAACCTGATTTTGATGTTAGTCATTGGGATAATATTCCTGTGCCTGCAAACTGGGAGATGGAAGGCTACGGAATTCCAATATATGTAAATATTGCCTATGAGTTTACGAGAAAACCCCAACCACCCAACATCCCCCATTACTGGAATCCTGTTGGTTCTTACCGCCGCACATTCATAATACCGGAAAACTGGGATAACAGACAGGTTTTTATTCACTTCGGAGCAGTTAAATCTGCTTTCTATCTATGGATAAATGGCAAAAAAGTGGGATACAGTCAGGGCGCCAAAACACCGGCAGAATGGGATGTTACTTCTTATCTGAATGAAGGTGAAAACACTCTTGCTGTTGAGGTATATCGCTGGAGTGACGGTTCTTTCCTTGAGTGCCAGGATTTCTGGCGCATTAGTGGTATTGAGCGTGATGTATATCTTTATTCAACACCATTAATACATATACGCGATTTCTTTGCAAATGCCGATCTTGATCAGAATTATATGAATGGTCTGTTAAAAGTTGATGCCGCAATAAAAAATTATCTCCCTGAAAAAGAAGCTGAAAAATACTACCTGAAGATCACTCTTCTTGACACAAATGAAGAAAAAATCCTTTCAGAAGAGAAAGAAATTGACATTAATGGTAAAGAAAATAATATTATTCACTTTAATAATACAATAAATAATCCTGCCAAATGGACAGCCGAAACACCTAATCTGTATAAACTGGTTCTGGAAATAACAGATGAGAATAATAAAACCATCGAAGCTGTCAGTTGCAATATTGGTTTTCGAAATGTGAAAATAAAAGATGCTCAATTACTGGTAAATGGAAAAGCTATTTATATTAAAGGTGTTGACAGGCATGAACATGACCAATATACCGGTCATGTAATCTCCAGGAAATTGATGCTCAAAGATATTCAGACAATGAAGCAATTCAATATCAATACAGTCAGGACCAGCCATTATCCAAACGATCCGTATTGGTACGACCTGTGTGACAGGTACGGTCTGTATGTAATAGATGAGGCTAATATTGAATCACACGGAATGGGTTACGGAAAAAGGAGTCTCGCAAAAAACCCTCTATTTAAAGAAGCTCATCTTGATCGTATCACACGAATGGTGGAGCGTGATAAGAACCACCCTTCAGTTATTATCTGGTCGATGGGAAATGAGGCAGGTGATGGTATAAATTTCACTGCCTGTTATAAGTGGATCCACCAGCGTGACAACTCACGACCTGTTCATTATGAACGAGCCGGGACCGGGCCTAATACAGACATTTACTGTCCTATGTATGCCAGGATTGAGAATCTTGAGAAATATGCTAATTCTAATCCCGACCGCCCTTTGATAATGTGTGAATATGCCCATGCGATGGGAAACAGCACCGGAAATTTCCAGGATTACTGGGATATGATTGAGAAATATGATGTTCTTCAGGGTGGTTCAATCTGGGACTGGGTTGACCAGGGATTAGTAAAGAAAAATGAGGCAGGTGAAGAATTCTGGGCTTATGGCGGTGACTGGGGTAGCGACACTCTATTTAGTGATAAGAATTTTTGTATTAACGGGCTGGTGAATCCTGACCGTACACCCCACCCCGGAGCATGGGAGGTAAAAAAAGTATACCAGAATGTAAAGATCGAACCCGTTGATCCCGGAAAAGGAATATTCAGGATCACAAACAAATATGACTTTCTAACCCTTAATAATCTGGATCTTTATTGGAAAATCTTAGAAAACGGAATGGAATTATCAAATGGAAGTATCCCTTCACCGGATATCAAACCCGGCGACAGCCAGAATATTGAGATTTCCCTGCCCGCAATTGAACCTAAACCCGGTGACGAGTATTTTATTAATTTCAGTTTTAAAACAAACAAAGAACTGCCACTTATCCCTGTAGATTTTGAACTGGCAACAGAGCAGATCAAACTTCCTTTTGAAAAACCGGTAGAAAATATTTCCATGGAAGAACTAAATCCTTTACAGGTAGAAAAATCTGATAAAGAGATAACCACCCAGGGCAAAGACTTTTCAGCTATCTGGGATATCTCTACAGGAGAACTTACTTCTTATTCGTACAAGAATAAGGAACTTCTGAATGATCCTCTTAAACCTAATTTCTGGCGGGCGCCCACTGATAATGATTTTGGAAACAGAATGCCTAAAATATCTGGAGCCTGGCGGTATATTTGGAAAACCAAAGAACTTAAAGATCTTGCCTTCGTTGATAACTCTGACAAATCAGTTAAGATCCTGGCAAAGTATTATCTCCCAGTAACAAAATCGGATTTAATTATTAGTTATACCGTTCTTGGAAACGGTGAAATTATTATCAATAATCATTTTTCTTCTTCCAATGAGAAAATGCCGGAGATACCCAGGTTTGGTATGATGTTCCGTATACCAAAAGAATTTTCTTCAGTAACATATTATGGCAGAGGACCG
This sequence comes from Bacteroidales bacterium, assembly GCA_021163295.1. Taxonomy (GTDB): domain Bacteria; phylum Bacteroidota; class Bacteroidia; order Bacteroidales; family VadinHA17; genus JADFUQ01. The sequence goes on along the minus strand of JAGGXD010000053.1, from coordinate 3,121 downwards.
TACGAAAACTATTGGGACAGAAAAACTGCATCTTTTGTTGGCAAATACGAAACCACAGTTGAGGAGATGTACTATCCTTATATCAGTCCGCAGGAAACTGGCAACCGCTGTGACACACGCTGGGTTACACTACGTAATGAAAATGGTGATGGGATTATGGTCACAGGAATACCAACTTTTGATTTCTCCGCACTCTATTATACTCCTGAAGATCTGACACAGGAATCCAGGGGAATTAAACATGAATATGAACTTGAGAAAAGAGATTTTATTACCCTGCTGGTGGATTACCGTCAACGGGGGGTAGCCGGAGATAATTCATGGGGTGCCAGACCACACAAGCAATACACCCTAATAAATAACGAATATGAATTCACTTTCCGGATAAGACCTGTTAGCAAAGAGGATAACATTGATGAACTAAGTAAGACAAGGTATAATTTGGAGAAATAAATCTTATCAATACATAATAATCATGAGAATTTTAGTTTCACTTTTCCTTTTTCTTACTATAATCTTAACTTCTTGCCAAAAAGATTATAAAAATAACAACCAAAGACAAATCATTTCACTTGAAAAGGAATGGCATTTCATCAACAATGATATTGAAGGTGGTGAACAACCCGGATTGAAGGATAATAATTGGGAAATAGTTCAGGTACCGCATGACTGGGCTATAAAAGGACCTTTTAGTGCAGACAATGACGCACAGAATATCCAGTTTGTTAATAAAGGAGTAAAGCAAACCTATACACTTAAAGGACGAACGGGAGGGTTACCTCATGTTGGGGTTGGCTGGTACAGAAAGTATATTGAAATTCCGGATTCATTATCAGGAAGAAGAGTTTTTATTGAATTTGACGGAGCTATGAGTCATGCCAGAGTTTTCCTGAATGGTAAATTCGTTGGCGAATGGCCCTATGGATATGCATCATTTGGCTTTGACCTTACCAATAAAATAAAATTCGGTCAGTCCAACCTGCTTGCTGTCCGTTTGGAAAATCTTCCGGAATCTTCAAGATGGTATCCCGGAGCCGGACTTTATCGTAATGTGAGGCTTGTTTTCACAAACAGAATACATGTTAAAAGATGGGGAACTTACATTACAACCCCTGATATTGATCAGGGAACAGGAAATGTGGTTATAAAAACCATTATTCAAAATCAAACCGGGGAATCAGGAGTAATAAAATTGATAACAGAGATTGCCGATCATTCCGGAAATATAGTTACTTCAACAGGTACTCAAGAAACAATAAACTCTGAAACTGAGTTTGAACAACAATTAACTGTAGAAGATCCTCATCTTTGGACACCGGAAGATCCACAACTTTATTCGGCTATCTCAAAGGTGATAGTTGATGGAAAGATGGTTGATCAATATATTACCGGTTTTGGTTTCCGATATTTCCATTTCGATAGCCAAAAAGGGTTCTTTATGAATGACCGGCACCTGGAACTCAAAGGAGTATGCATGCATCATGACCTTGGTCCGCTTGGTGCAGCAGTAAATAAATCAGCAATCAGGCGACAGCTTAAATTACTGCAGGAAATGGGTTGCAATGCGATCAGAACAAGTCATAATCCCCCGGCTCCCGAATTGCTGGATTTATGTGATGAGATGGGATTCCTTGTTATCGATGAAGCTTTTGACGAATGGAAATATGGGAAATGCAAAAACGGGTATAATACCCTGTTTGAAGAATGGGCTGAGAAGGACCTAAGGGCATTTATCAAAAGAGACAGAAATCATCCATCCGTAATCATGTGGAGTATTGGAAATGAGATTAGGGAACAAAGTAAACCGGATGGAGCAGAAATATGTCAGTTTCTAACTGACATTTGTCACGAAGAAGACCCGACAAGACCCGTTACTGCCGGTTTCGACAACTGGAAAGAAGCTATACAAAACGGTATGGCAGATATTGTTGATATCCCTGGCTGGAATTATAAACCACAATACTATAAAACTATTCATGCAAATCATCCTGACTGGAAAATGTATGCAAGTGAAACAGCTTCAACTGTCAGTTCCAGGGGAGAATATTTCCAGCCTGCTGAAATAAAAATATATTATACAAGAGATCCCTATCACAGTTCCTCTTATGATCTGGAATTTCCCTGGTGGGCAAATACGCCGGATGTCGAGTTTATGGCACAGGATTCATGTCCTTTCATAGCCGGGGAATTTGTCTGGACAGGATTTGACTATCTTGGTGAACCTACACCATATAATATACAATGGCCTGCCAGAAGCTCTTATTTTGGTATTATTGATCTGTGCGGTATCCCTAAAGACAGGTTTTATCTTTATCAGAGCCGTTGGAGTGATAAAGAGGTTTTACACCTCCTTCCCCATTGGAACTGGGAAGGTCATGAAGGAAAACCTGTTTCAGTTCATTGTTACACAAGCTTTAATGCGGTTGAGCTATTCCTGAATGGAATAAGTTTGGGCATCAGAGAAAAAGACCCGACAAAAATATATGGTAAATACAGACTAATCTGGGATAATGTTTTATATGAACCGGGGGAATTGAAAGCAACAGGACTTGATAAAGATGGCAATGTGATAATAGAAAATATTATTAAAACAGCCTCATTTCCAACAAAAATTGAATTGGTAGCTGACAAAAAAACCATTAAGGCTAATGGGAAGGATCTCTCCTTTGTGACTGTAAGAATATTGGATAAGAACGGTGTTGTATGTCCTAAAGCAGATAATCTTGTGAAGTTCAGTATTACCGGAGGTTCTTTAATAGCTGTGGGTAACGGTGATCCGACCAGTTTGGAATCATTTATTGCTTTTCAGAGAAAAGCCTTCAACGGACAATGCATGGCCATTATAAACTCAGGGACAGAGGCAAGTACGGTTACACTCACGGCAGAATCAGATGGTTTGCAAAAAGCAGAAATTATAATTACAACTAACAATTAATTAAGTATACTACTCTTGTATCTTGAATTGGTTACTGGGTGCTGGTTACTGGGTGCTGGTTACTGGGTGCTGGTTACTGGGTGCTGGTTACTGGTTACTGGGTGCTGGTTACTGGCTAATAGTTGCTTGCCGTACTTTTCGTTTGCTTCTTTTTTGAATAAGTCTAAATAGTTTATCAAAATCTAT
>JAGGXD010000242.1 GCA_021163295.1 Bacteroidales bacterium | reverse complement strand
TTTCGTCATACTTGTTAATGTAATTTACCTCATCAGGAATAATATTTTCGATAGTATCCTCAACACAGTCGAATAAAAATTCAGCTTGCCCTGTAGCATCGAAATAACGGTAATAATCAATAGTTTCGTTAAGCACCTCCACATTATTATCAGCTGTTATTTTCCATTCGATAAATTCCATTATCGGTTGCGAATAAGATTCCAGCACCTTACGGTAATCGCCAATATGATCCAGGATGGATGCCGATACAGGAAAAATAACCCCTTGTTGGGCAAAGTTCATTTTTGCCAGTATATGATGAATGATATATCTGTGAATTCTACCGTTTCCGTCAACAAAAGGATGAATAAATACAAACCCAAAGGCAATTACTGCGGCAGTCAATACAGCATTAAACGCCGAGTTTTCTAATAATTTGCCACTGGTTATAAGGTCTTCTGTTAATTGTTCAACATCCTGCCATTTTGCAGAAATATGATCAGGTATCGGTTCTCCTGAAGTACGGTCATGCTCACCAACAAAGCCGGCTTCTTTTCGGAAGCCCATAGCAGTAAAACGGCTGTTTTCTATTACAACCTGTTGTAAACGAACCAATTCTTCTTTACTTAGCGGTTTGGAACCGGCTTGCCCGATGGCTTTACCCCAGCGCATTGCTCTTTTATTTCCGGGGTTTTCGCCTTCTATGGTAAAGGATGCCTTAGAATCTTTTAATAACAAAAACGCGGAAGCACGCTGCAGTACATCTTTACTAATAGTTTTTAAATAATTATATTTTTTATCAGATAAGTTGGCATTTATGTGTGTTTCTAATTTTTCTGTTTTGAAAATGAGAGGACAAAAACCGGGGGTACCGGGGAGATTATTGATTATACGATGCCTGGATGAGTTTTTTCCCTTAATTGCATATTGCAATTTTTCATCTACTATCGGCACAAAGTTTTTGATCGTCAGATCAGGAATATTGAGATGCTTGTTTAACAACCACTCGTACAAAAACCATATTCTCCTGCTGTATTGTCCTGTAGGTTCTTTTTTCAACAAATCCAGAATCTCTTTCTCAGTTAATTCTAAAAATAATTTTTTGAAAAACAGCAAGTTAATTCCTTCGTATTTCAATGCAAAAATCAGGTGTTTGTATAATGTATCTTCAAAATAGTATCGTGAAGAAAAAACTTTCCATTCATCGGTTGTAAAGCTTCTTCTTTTTTCACTTATTAGAGATAATTGTTTCGGCAAAGGCATTTTCAATTGATATGCTTCTATAATAGCACCATAACCAACCAAAGTGGCTTTTTCCGGAGTTATTCGGCCATGAAAAACATTTGTCTTTTGTGAAAAATGTTTACTCTTCATCTGTTTTTAAGAAAAATGTGTATTTCAAAGATAATGGAAAAATGGGTTTATTAATGGAAAAACAGGTAATAATTTAAGCAATTCCGGAAAAACAGGTATTTTTTGTCAAATATCTACTTTATACAAACATTTGTTGTAACAGTCCTTTTTTGAATTTTTGGGTTTGGGTTAATTGAATTTTAATGAATTCAATTTCCTTACTAATGCTCCTCAAAAAACAAATTATCCTCCTTCTCTCTTCCTCACTTGGGGATGGTATTGGCAATTTAAAAAAATCATCATTAGTTATGTTCAGCCTGTCATGTCTTACACCAAAATTTGCAACACTATGCATATATCGATGCCAGACCTTTGTTTCAAAAAAGAATTCAAAAAAATCTAAATTTTCATCATTAAAGCAAAAAATTGTATAAAGTGGAGACATAACTCCTTTTTTCAAATTATTCCTTTTTATCGGTCCAACTGGTGCTGAAGAAGAAATTCTTGGATTGTAAACAAAATCATTTTTCGATACTATATAATATCCTTTGAGATTATTTTGATTAGCTATATCTTTATCAAAATATTCCCGCTGGCTTACGACACCCTCAACGGCTGAATTAGTTAAAACAAAAGTAATCTTATTATCTTTGTTTTTAATTGTTATCCTTTTAGCTAACTCCCCCAATCGTTTCTCCTCCCAATCCGGGTAGTTTCGACTCCGCTCAACCACCCTGCTTTTTTCAACTTCCGGTCTCGCCCCCGCTGGCTGAGCAGAGTCGAAGTCAGCACCGTCCGGCTTAAATCGTATCTCCCGCGAAAAGATCTTTTGCATCACCCCTTTTTTGTATAACTCCAGCACCTCCTTCTTGCGGGTAAGCTGTTGTATTTTTTGATCCACCGCAGAAAGGAAAGAGGCGATTTTTTTTTGTTCGGACCTTGAAGGGACAATCAGCCTTAACCTTACCAATTTATTTACAGCAAGACCTGGTTGAGCTGAAGATTCAGATAATCTGTTCAACTTGTAAAATTCTAACCGCTGAGCTAACCATTCTGTATCAGAAGTTTCGTTAGCAGCTGCAGCAATAGCATGTTCTGAAATGTATGATTTTCCGTTTACACTATTAATGTTACCACAAAGTGCCCCTTGCCTACCAATTAAAAAATAAAAACCATCATGTGTGAAGCTATTAGTGTAACCTCTTAACCCATTTCCTCCAAAGACAGGATATCTCCCATTGTTACTAATTCTCTCAGATGTAATTCCAGTTCCACTTTTAAAAGTTGAACATAATTCACCAAGTCGTTTTTCCATCCACCTCCCCTCAAACCCCGGAAACCGCAGGGTGGGTATCTTTTTTTCTTCTTTTTTATATTTCGCGTTTACTGTTTGCATTGGCTGGATCAGGATTTATTGGATCGTTGTTGAGACGCAAAATTCTGCGTCTTTACTGTATCTTGTTAGATGACTGATTATCATGCATAATATGTCGTTAAAACGGGGTTTTTATCCCCAGTTCATCACAATACCCCTTGATCTCATTATCGGTTTCCTTCATCTCTTTTTCCAGGGATTTTAATTCATCGGATACTGCCTGCAAATCTACCGGTTCTTCTTCCTCGAAGGTGTCCACATAACGTGGGATGTTCAGGTTGTAATCATTCTCCCTTACCTCATCCAGTGTAGCAACATAGCTGTATTTGTCTTCTGTTTTTCGCTCGCGGTAGGTGGTTACTATCTTATTTATGTCTTCCGGGCGCAGCCAGTTCTGGTTTTTGGCTTTCTCAAAATGCCGGCTGGAATCAATAAACAGGATATTGCCGGCATTATCGCGTTGTTTTTTCAGCACCAGGATACAGGTGGGAATGCTGGTACCGAAAAAGATATTGGCAGGCAATCCTATCACTGCATCCAGGTAATTGGACTCCTCAATAAGGTATTTACGTATATGTCCTTCCGCTGCACCGCGAAACAACACCCCGTGCGGTAAAACACAAGCCATTGTGCCATTACCGGCAAGCTGAAAAACCATATGCTGAACAAAGGCAAAATCAGCTTTACTGCCAGGTGCCAGTTTGCCGTATGGTGCAAACCGGTCGTCATTCATAAACAGGGGGCTGGCGCTCCACTTAGCAGAGAACGGCGGATTGGCTACCACGGCTTCAAACCGCTGATCGATATGCTGGGGGTTTACCAGTGTATCTTCGTTTCTGATATCAAATTTCCGGTAATGCACATCGTGCATTATCATGTTCATCCGACAGAGGTTGTAGGTAGTGGGGTTGCTCTCCTGCCCATAAAATCCGCTTACTCCTTTCACCTCTTTTGCCACGCGCAACAGCAGGGAACCCGAACCGCAGGTAGGATCATACACACTTTTGAGTTTGTCTTTTCCGGTTGATACTATCTTCGCCAGGATCTTGCTAACCTGTTGTGGTGTATAAAATTCCCCTGCTTTTTTTCCGGCACCGCTGGCAAACTTACCGATAAGGTATTCGTAGGCATCGCCCAGCACATCACTTTCGGTATCTTCCAATCGGAAGTCGATCTTATCGAGGTGTGTCAGCACTTTTACGATCAGTTCGTTTTTATCGCTTTCCGCTTTACCCAGCTTACTACTGGTCAGGTCCAGGTCTTCGAACAGGTTCCCGAAATCCTCTTCGCTCTCTGCACCAAGGGTACTTTGTTCAATATTGTTGAGCACTTTAGCAAGATCACCCAGGACAAACTTGCTTTTACCACCACCATTACCTCTACGCGCCAGTTCGCTGAACAGTTCTGAGGGTTTGAGGAAATAACCCAGGGTATCCAGAGCTTCAGCACGAATGGCTTCCAGGAACTGTTTCCCCTGCCCGCTATTCTCATTTATTTCCCTATATTTTTTATTATCCGGTTCGAGTATCTTATTTGCATACCGGTGCATCTTCTCACTAAGGAATTTATAAAAGATAAATCCTAGTATATAATCCCTGAAGTCATCCGCCCCCATCTTTCCTCTAAGAGTATTGGCAATATTCCACAGCTGTTGTTCGAGTTGTTTATTGTTTTCGGTCATATCTTACAAAAATATCAAAAACTTTGTATTGTTTTATTATTGAATAGGATTGGGTGCAGCGTTAAGTGTAAGAAAAGTAGCGGATGTGGATGAAGTATGGATTCGCTGTGAAAAAAGATAGGGGTGAGGATAATGCTCTATACTTCAACCAGGTAGCTATTTTTTTTTTACACATTGTGGTTAGTTATTTTATCAAGATATCTAGTCGTTTACCCAATCCAGTCTCTATGATTTTTCTTAATGTAGCTAATTCTAAATCTGACCTGTCATTCTCAATACGAGATATGTAGGTTCTTGTTGTACCACTTTTTACTGCTAAATCTTGTTGTGTCAATCCGGATTTAAGACGTGCTTCACGAATCATCTGTCCGATCTTTACGGATAATTCTGATTTTTCAGGTTGACTATATTTTAGTAATACATCTGCTCCAATTTCGAACGGAACTTGTGTTTTTTTTCCGTTTCTCATTGTGATATACTGCTTAACATTACTCCATGAGAGTGTATGTCCTTGAATTTCTACTTTTGAAAACTCATCAGGATTAAAAAGAATATACGCTGGCGAATCTTTAATCACACCAATCTTTTTCAATACTTTGCGGAAATCGATAATCCTCGACTCCCCATTATTAAACACTACTGAAATCGCCAATTCGTTAATCCAGTTTATTTTAAGTATCCGTGGTATTTTTATCTTCTGTCTCATTTCAATTCTGGATTTAGTTCGTAAAATACTTCTAATGCCCACTCAGAATTACCAGACAACCAATCGAAAACTTGCTTAAGTTGTTTGACAGGTAAATCTCCCGCATAAATCACTCCTCGCTCAATACCAATCAATATTTCGAATTCATTGTAATCTGCATGTATATGTGAAGCTCTATGCTCGCCATTGTAAACATGTATTTTAATACCATTAAAACTATCAATTGTTGGCATTTATGATCATTTTTCACAAAGGTATCTAATTAGATACGAATCAGCAAATAAATATGTGAATTTTATAATACATGTACCACAATAATTAACCACAACGGACCGGCGCTAAAATTTAGTTGCCGTTTTTTAGTAATGTCCTTTCAATTTATTAATATACTTTACCAAATGTACAAAACTCTCAAAAAGCACCAAACCGGCAATTAATTTTAACGCCTGTTGAACAAAACCTTCGGTAGCTAATTTTCATAGTTTACGTATAAG
>JAGGXD010000239.1 GCA_021163295.1 Bacteroidales bacterium | reverse complement strand
AATGGATCAGAAGGTGGTGATATCATTTTTATAGTTTGCCTCGACTCCAGTTTAATATTTGCACCACGATACGAGAAGGTAAACCGTATTGAACGTTTTACCCTTCCGTACTGTGACTTATTCTCTGCTTGTTTAATCATACAAATTATTAAGTGTTAATTACATACGAACAATCCTGTACCATACCTGCCAGTCACCAACATCCTCTTTATCATGATACTCATCTCCAGGATAATACTTCCCGTACCATTTCTTTAAATCACCTCCAAATACTCTGGAATAACGATTCAGGTCATCGTCCGGATCATACTTATCTAACTCTCTGCCAGTAATTTTTATCTCCAGGGATTTGGTAGCAGCACCCTCAAAGATAGTAACACCCAGATCGATCGTATTCTTACCGGCTTTATCACTTACCTTATAAACACCTTCACCTGGTAAACGAACAACCTGTGGTTTGCTATCATCCACGCTCACAAATGAGGTAAATACCAGTTCACCCTTACCCTTCAGGCACGGATCGTGATCGTTCAGGATACGAATCTTATCCAATATCACTTTTACAGACTTTCCGGGTATAGCTTCCTTTTCATTAAAAACCAATTCTAACTTGTCTCCATCAGAAATAAAAACCGTCTTCTTTTTCGTATGCCATTTATCTGTTTCAGCCATTAGTTTGTATGAATCACTATTAATACGGGGCATAATATAAAATCCCTCTTTATTGGTCATGGTTACTGCAGACTGGCGTTCGTTTATAGTATGGATAAAGACCAAACTTCCGGGTACAGGTTTGTTGTTTCTGTCTGTTACCTTTCCGGTAATTGTACTGCCTTTTCCCTGGGAGACAACTACCGTAATACCAGAGAAGGGAGCATATTCAGACTTTAATTCATGAAAACCGGTTTTCCTGATTTTTCCCTTTATCTGATACATAATATCTTTATCAACATCAACCAGTATATCAAAAGGTAAGCGTATTTCCTTGCTAAAGTCAACACCTGGCAGAAGAGCCAGATAGAACAGGATATTCATGGTTTCTCCCGGTTCAAGTTTTACAGGGATATGCATATAAGGTTTTTCAACAATCTCCAGAGCTGTCAAATTCTTATATAGATTACCATTCATTTTAAACCACTCGATCCTGAAATATTTTTTATAATCCCTGTAATCTTCAGGAAAAACAATAAGAAACTTATGTGGTTTTTTAAAGATATTCCGGATACAGTAAATATGTTCTTTGAAACCTCTTATGTTTCTCATTGATCGTGAACCATTGTCTTCATCTTCAGGATCCGGTTCTGCCTCCTCTTCAGGGATTTCCTCATCAACATCCGCATTATCAGGTTCCGGAGCAGGCTGTTCAGGAGGAGGGGGTGGTGGATTAAACTTATCCAGGTTTCGCTGTGCTTCACAATCTTCATCGGTAACATGCCAATCTACATCATCCGTATTGTCAGTATCAATATCCTCATCGAATATCTGTGTAAGACGTGCCTTTGCCTTGATACATCTGTGAGTAGTAGTACTAAATAAATAGTCATAAGTATAAGGATATGTATCGCCGGATTTTAAAACCGTTGCAGAAGTCAGGTTGATAACTTCCGGTTCTCCTGCACCACCACCCCCACTAAAAAATACCATGTGTCCCATCCAGAAACTTCTGACAGGGTGGGTACCGGAATTTTTCACATCAATATTAATTCTATTATTTTCACTCTCATGGTATAAATCATCCTGCGCTGCATAGCCATCACCCGGATGAGTCAGATAAATATCAGGACTTTCATACCACGCAACCGGGGACACTCCATCCCTGATAAGGAAGGCCGGCAAACCTAAATACTTGATCTCATCTCCAGCCGGTCCAGCCTCACTATAATCACCGCTATTTGTGGTTACATCTTTTGCATATGTCCATGCTTTCCTTAATGATACTTTAAGGTTCGTTATATCCTCAGTCCCTGCAGTCAACTCATCAGCATATTTCCCTGAATTGGGTCCTGATGAAAGCGTTACCAGTTTGAGTCCATTGGTCCAGGCATCAGTAAAGTCACTCCCGGTAGTTCCGCCACTACTAGTCTCACCATTGCTACAGGCTGATGTAAAACTCCAGTTTGGGCTAGGTAATACGTTTAAGGCTGTCGGGGCATCATCATAAAAGCCACCTCCATATGACTGCTCAAAATATACATCTATCTGACAATTGGCAAGCAGATCATTATCTGTCACATCAGAACCTGCAATAGCTGTCTGTTCTTCATCAATCTGAAGTGCGGTTTTAAGCCAGTTGCCACTAATTTTTATCGCGGTTCCATCAGTAGGTTCTACTCCGTTTATTACAAGTAAAGAGGTATCAAATATACCTACTGTTTCCCTGCTACCTTTCCCGGTAAAATAAAGGAAAGCGTTGTTCAGGGTTCCCGCCGGTCTGTCAGTATCAATTGTTCTTGCTGCTTTAGTGAAAGCCTCAAGAGCATCTTTCAGTACGGCTTCTGTTGAGGCAAGCAGCGCATTTGAACCTGGAAAGGTTGCATTTGGAAAGCTGCCACCACCCGATACAACCCAAATATGATCGATTGGATAACCATAGAACTCCGTAAGAGTATTAAATACCTTGATAACATCATTCTCATATCTTTCACCCACATCTCCGGTAAACAGAAATGCATATTTTTCTTCCGGACGAATTGAAATTGCCATAACTTATTTTTTTTAGTTAGTACTTAAGAATATATCAATAGAATGTAAAATATTGTATGTTACATGCTATACGTTGAAAGTTATATTATATGTTATTTCTCATCTGGTATGTTCAACCAGGCTTTGATCTTCTCCACTTCCCGCTTAATCTCATCGTTTGTCTTTCTTAACAATGTGTTATTCTCTTGCACTGAATTTATTATATCCTGCTGTTTCGATATTATTTTTTGTTGCTCCTTAAGCGCCTCAACAAGCAGTGCAGTCATAGGTGCATATTGTATGGAATAATACTCTCCAATTTTATTAACAACCTCAGGAATTATCATATTCACTTCCTGAGCAATAAATCCTATTTTCCGGCCTGCTTCAAATTCATCAGGATTTTTCCAGTTGAAATTAACTCCTCTTAGCTTGAGAACCTTGTTAAGAGCTTCAGGAATAGTCGCAATGTTGTTTTTCAGGTTTCGGTCACTTTTTGAATTCCATGCACCACTTCCTCCTGCACTACCGGTAACATATAAATCTCCGTTTATGATAACTTCTTCATTCCCTGTCGAGAAATCACCCCAAATAAGTGGCGTTGAAGTTAATGAGTTATCGATGTAAAGCAAATTTGATCCTCCTTCTAAAAAACCTGCCTGGTAGCCGATAAAAACATTTCCTGAACCTGTACTAGCCATGCCTGACGAGTGTCCAACAAAAGTATTGTAATTTCCTCCAACAATTGAGACACCTGACATACATCCCAGCAAAGTATTCCCTTTTGCGCTCTCATTGCTCCCTCCGGTGAGCTGTCCAATAAATGTATTCTCGTCGCCAACATCATTTGAAACTCCGCTCCTGAATCCGATAAATGTATTAGACGTACCGCCTTCATTCAGACAACCACTTAAATTTCCTATAAATACATTATCATCAGCAGTATTGATCATCCCTGCTCTATATCCCAGGAATACATTTCTTCTGCCTGTAATGTTACTAACTCCTGATTGATAACCAATGAATACATTATATTTACCTTCATCACCCACACCGGGTTTTGTCGATTTTCCACTTTCGAGTCCAATAAAGGAATTTTCTACGTTCAGGTCTAAAAAACTTTGGGACAAACCGCTCTGGTTATTGCTTATGCCAAATCCTGCCGTTGAATCATTTACAAATATTCGTGTACTATCTATCGTTACACGTAATAAATCCCTTTTTATACCTTTAGATGAACCATATCCGCCAACGGCAAAACCACCTTTAAGACCTTTTGTTGTTAATGTATCAATGTATATTCTTACACTATCCGGAGTAACCCGCATGAAATCCTGTCCAACTTGTCCTTTTGAAGCACCGAACCCTCCAACAGCAAAACCACCTTTAAGTCCCTTACCTCCCGTATCATTAAGGTAAACTCTTACACTGTCCCCGGTTACCCTGAAAAATTCCTGGTTTATTCCCTTGCTTGAGTTGAATCCTCCAACGGCAAAACCGCCTTTCAAACCTTTCGTAGTGGTTGTATCAAGGTAAACCCGTACACTGTCCTGTGTAACTCTGAAATATTCGTTTCCAATTCCCTTTGAAGAATTGAATCCCCCAACAGCAAAACCACCTTTTAATCCTTTACCTTCCGAATTGTTCAGGTAGATCCTTACACTATCATCTGTTATCCGCAGATATTCAGTGGTCGGATTACCCTTACTTGAATTAAATCCTCCGACTGCAAATCCGCCTTTCAGACTTTTTGTGCTTGCCGTATCAATATAAAACCTGATACTATCCGGCGAGATCATCATATAGTTTTCTTCTCCTTTTGATGCACCGAATCCTCCAACAGCAAATCCACCTTTAAGACCTTTTGTTTCTGATGTATCAACATAAACACGCACACCATTGTTATACACCGCAAAAACAGTCTGCCCGTCTTTGTTCTTTACCTCAAACAGGGGTTCTTCATCGTCTGTTGTTTCACCTTTAACCTGTAATCTTCCTCCCGGACTTGTTGTACCAATACCAACATTAGTACCTGTAACATAAACCGAATCACCATTTTTTGTCCAGTAATTGGTACTACTTAAATCAATGGTTGTAGCTGAAGAATTCTTTGTTATAGTTAAGTCATTACCTGTCAATTGTAAATCCTGAATTT
>JAGGXD010000215.1 GCA_021163295.1 Bacteroidales bacterium | reverse complement strand
TTCGATACCCAACGCCATCTAATGTTTCAATAAGTAATTCAGGCACTCCAAAATCTTTCAATTTCTTTCTTATAAATTTGATTTGAGTTCTGAGCAAGGCATTGTCTGATCTATCACTCCAAGATTCTACATTGTTTTTGAGCTCACCATAGGTTACCCAACCTTGTTCATCATAGGGTAAATCTTCATCATCTTTAGATTTTTGAGCTAAATGAGTAAGAATAGCAAATTGTATCTTTGTAAGCGGTATAGAAATGTTTTTTCTGTTTGTGTGTACAATTAATGTTCCTTGACGTTTTATCATAGAAAGTGTGATTTTATAAGGAACATGAAAAGGGCTGTAATCTTTTGGAATAGCTATTTGAGGTCTATTATTCTGAGTTGTTATTATTTCTTTCATTTCGTTTCTAAAATCATTTAATATCTGTTTTATCTTTTTATTTTCGTCTTCCAATACTTTAAACGTTTTACTCTGTTTCTCAATAATTTGTTGCAGGCTTTTTATATCCTGAACAGAACCAGTAAGCTCAACTTCTTTGATTCCAGAGGCAAAAACGAAAATGGTTTTTATTTGTTCAATATCATTGCTCGCAAAACCTAACGGAAGCGATTCGACAATATTTCGCTGATTGCGTTTGAATGCTTGAGCTAAACAATCATAATTTGAGTTAATAAATTCCCATGTAATATCCAATATTTCATGGTCTAAACCAGAATAATTCGCTAAATGTTTCTTTAACAACGAAATTGTGTTAATCATGGTATCTCTCTCTTAATAATTAAATAACATAATAAGTTTGAACGTTAAATGTCTTAGTAGAATGATCCCAATAAATAATAAACTTACAACAATCCCACCTTTTAGTACTTCAAGTACAATAATATTCATGGTTAGTTGCAATAGATTCATTATAGGAATATCTAAGCGATTTAAAATAAATATCATGATATATAGGCTATTCGCAATAACACTGATATTAAATCCATAATACAGTATGGTTTTTAAGCTGGTTATATTCAAATAAAATTTATTTTTTTTTCTCTTCAAAGGAAGAGATGCCAAACAGGTCATGGCAAAATAAAAAGAGATTCTGGTTGTATCTAGTAATTCTTCTATATACCAACCTGTAAAACACCATAATTGAGAAAAAATGATTCCTAAGATAATTAGAATGCATACTGAAAAAGCAAACAATGCTTTAATATCAAGCAACTTGAAATTCTCGTTGTCTTTGAATATACTTTTGTTGAGCATCTTGAGCCTGTGAAGTAAGTATGGGCGAAAAAGTATTCTTTCTCTTACAAAAAATAGATACCCGTTAGCAAAACTATGAGCCAAGTCTTTTACGTAATTCATGCGATCTTTGTTTGGATCATACATCCATCCCTTCAGTGGTGTGAAAAGATTCATGGACAAAGAATTATCATCCTTTTCCAGCAAGGTCGATATTTTCAGTATTGCATTAATGCAATGCTTTTTCTCAATGAATTGCAGACTAAATTTATCTGCTAAAATCTCACTTATTTGATATATTCCAGATACAACATTGATTGTAACGCCGATTAATGGAAATATCAGGGCTATCAAACACAATACACTTAATAGGGCGATATCAATATGAATGATCCAAACAACTATATTATAAAAAATTAATAGAAAAGAGGTGATCAATATACAGAAAATTATTAAGAAATTCCTGTTCATTATAAGCTTTATTAATATTGGAATTTTGTAATCTCCATTATAAACATGGGCTATTTCATGATATAAAACAGCTCGAACCTCATCTAATGATATTTTTTTGCCAATCTCATCAAACAGCGCTTGGCTTATCAGGACATAAGCATGATTTTCATATACTTCAACACAACATGCAGAGCATTGCACTTTTTCCTGTTCCAGTGGAGATAAAATCAATAGTGTGACAGGTTCTTTTAGATTAACCTGATATTTAATTTCTAACAAAATGTCTGAAAGTTTTTCATATACTAGATGCTCTTGATTCAGAGAATTTGTATGCACTACATTTGCGAGGTTCTTGTTACGTCTCCTGTAACGATAAAAAATCCATAAAGGGACACAAGATATCATAAGGCTTAAAATTATTCCTGTAATTACCAAAGTAGTCTTTATTGGTTCATTACATGGCTGTTGTAAAACCTCTAGATAATATGTGCTACTGCTTTTTATTGAAATTATTATGGCATAGAGAGGCATCAATGACATGATGACAAAAAAACAGCAATAAAAGTAAATACTTATACGTAAAGAAGTCCCTTCATATAAGAATTCATCCTCATTTTTTCCTGAGATTATATATCTCAAAAAAAGAAAAGTCATGATTAGAAGTGCGATAAAATTAAAAAAATTCCCCATCAGGTCATTTTTGAAATATGCTTCAAAGCAAAAAAGACAAATGTACCGGGTATAATAAAAGACCTAGCTTCCCATTCCCCAGAGACAATCAAGATAATTTGTCCCATAACAAAAAGCCCCGTGTATGTGTATGTAGCCCATTTTTTCATCTTCCATAGACCAACTATACAAGTAAGAATTATAGGGATGCAAAACAATCTTATTACTCTCTCTTCAACAGGAATTTCTTTTGCATATGGTGAAAGCATAAAAACAATAAACGCGATAGAAGCTATCAACATAAAAATGCATATGATTGTTATGTCAGTTGGGCGTTTTTTGGTTGTTTCAGTCATAGTAGGTGGCTCCTTTCTGGTTGTTTATGGGATGACAAATTTCATAATAGTAAATCTTTTTAAAGAGATAAACAAAAAGCTGTCAGCTGTAAATACTTTTATCAAATACGATGTTGTCAGTGCAATATTTATAAATTACTCGTTCTTACCACTATTTGATGACAAATGAACTTCGAAAACAAAACCAATCCCTTCATGGATATCTATAAGCAAATGCTGACTCGAGTTTATGAGCAGTATGTATATCATTCTGGTAAATCGGAAAATCAGCTTTTACAGGATTCACAACAGCAGTCTGAGCTTACTTCATCGATAGATGATATTTTAACTCAGGATAGTA
>JAGGXD010000131.1 GCA_021163295.1 Bacteroidales bacterium | reverse complement strand
GATGATTAATAATTTTCAACAAATCATATATTTTTATGAACATTTTATGTTTAAAAGAACTGCAATTTTTATATTATCAGGTAGATACAATTTAATATCTTTATGTTCTGGAAAAAAAACGGGTCTGATTGATTAGAAAAGATGAAAGGTGTTAATTTCCAGGTTATAACAAGAATGAGATAAAATAAATCAACAAACAATTTTTAATACAAAAGACATTATAAAACTATGGCAGTAAAAAGCAGTCCCCGAAATAAAAAAATAACTCCGTTAGGTCTTGATGTTGGGAAAGTGCCTCCGCAGGCAATCGACATTGAAGAAGCAGTGCTTGGGGCAATTTTGATAGAAAAAGATGCTGTGATAGCGGTTTTGGATATTCTGAAACCCGAAAGTTTCTACAAAGATGCTCATCAGAAAATATACAATGCAATTTTGGAATTATCGACAAAAGAAAAACCAATTGATATACTTACTGTAACAGAAGAACTCAGGTCGAATAATGAGCTTGAAAGTGTTGGAGGGCCTTTCTATATCACCCAGCTTACAAATCGTGTTGCTTCATCTGCTCATATTGAGTATCATTCACGGATTGTTGCACAGAAGTATATTCAACGTGAACTGATAAGGATTTCTTCTGAAATACAGAACAGGGCATTTGACGATAGTATTGATGTTGATGATCTGCTTGATTTTTCTGAAAGGGAGTTGTTTGATATAGCTGAGGGAAATATAAAAAGAGAGACTACGAAAATAAATATCTTGATTAAGAAGGCAATAGAGCGGATAGAGGAAGCTGCAAAGCATGAGGAAACTCTTGTGGGTGTACCATCAGGATTTACAAAACTTGATAGGCTGACATCTGGATGGCAGAAATCTGACCTTATTATTGTTGCTGCCCGTCCGTCTATGGGGAAAACAGCTTTTGCCCTGACAATGGCAAGAACTATTGCCGTTGAGCATAACCGTCCAATTGCTTTCTTTTCACTCGAAATGTCGTCTGTTCAATTGGTGAACCGTCTTATTGTTAGTGAAACGGAATTACCCTCTAACCGGATAAAGAACGGGAATCTTGATGAACATGAATGGAAACAACTTGATACTAAGATAAAACAGCTTGTTGAGGCACCTATCTACATTGATGATAGTCCTGCAATTTCAATATTTGAATTGAGGGCAAAATGCAGAAGACTAAAATTGCAACATGATATTCAACTTATTATTGTAGATTATCTTCAGTTAATGACCGGTCCACCTAATATATTTAGTCGCGAACAGGAGGTTAGTTCTATCTCCAGATCATTGAAAAGCATAGCAAAAGAATTGGATGTTCCGATTATTGCCCTGTCACAGTTAAACCGGTCGGTTGAAATTCGTTCTGGTAGTAAAAGGCCACAGCTATCTGACCTTCGTGAGTCCGGTGCCATTGAACAGGATGCCGACATGGTCCTTTTTATTCACCGCCCGGAGAAATATGGTATATTTGAGGATGATGATGGGAACTCCCTGTTGGGACTGTCAGAAATTCTTTTGGCTAAGAATCGTAACGGACCGGTTGGGGATATTATATTGCGTTTCCGTGATGAGTTTGCCAAATTTATAGAGTTGGATGAAATTCCTGTTGATGAAATGTCATCAAATGATGAATTAAATACTTATACGGTTGGTTCAAAAATGAATAACTATTCCGGTCGGAAAGGGAAAGGAGATTCAAGCAAAAAACCGAGATCAGGTAATAGACCACCCTTTTAATATTTAAAATCACAAAAACAAGTACCCCCGTACGGTCATACTTTCCTATGGGGCAAGCTGTGAGAACACTTCGTCAAGTTGTTTTTTGTTTTTTGGCACTTTATTTACGAGAATATTTGATTTTACAGACAACACTAAATAGTTGCATTTTGAAATTTGGAGATTTTAATTTTAATAAGGGTATTACAGAAGGTTTGGAGGCAATGGGTTTTGATAAACCAACACCTATCCAGGAAAAAGCAATACCTCCGATTCTCAGGAAGCAGGATTTAATAGGTTGTGCTCAAACCGGCACCGGCAAAACAGCAGCTTATATCCTTCCTCTTCTTGAGCATATTTCAAAAGAAAATTCAGGGGAAAGGAAAATATTTACACTTGTTCTGGCTCCGACACGTGAACTGGCTATGCAGATAGACCAGCACTTTGAAGGGTTTTCGTACTTTGTTCAGGTTAGCAGTATCCCTGTCTACGGAGGTGGGGATGGTTTAACCTGGAGTCAACAAAAGACAGCTTTGGTTGAAGGAGCAGATGTTATTGTTGCTACACCAGGCAGATTGCTTGCACATATGCAATTAAAATATGTTGATTTTAGTTCATTGCGTTGCCTGATACTTGATGAAGCTGACAGAATGTTGGATATGGGGTTTTATGATGATATTATGAAAATCATATCCGACTTGCCTGCATCGAGGCAAACGTTAATGTTCTCAGCAACTATGCCTCCTGAAATCCGGCGTATGGCAAAAAAAATTATGCATGATCCGGTTCAAATTGACCTGGGTATTGCCAAACCGGCTGAAGGAATAGTGCAGGGAGTTTATTTGCTTAAGGAGGAGCAGAAATTACCTTTGGTAAAACAACTTCTTCATGGAAAAAAGCTAAAAAGTATCCTTGTTTTCAGTTCAACCAAAAAGAAAGTAAGAACTCTTGAAAAAGAGATGAAAAAGTTGGGTTTTACAGTCATGGCCATCCATTCAGATCTGAACCAAAAAGAAAGGGAAGATGCCTTGCTCAAGTTCAGGAACAAGAGAATTCAAATGTTGGTGGCAACGGATATTATTTCCCGGGGAATAGATATTACGGATATTGACCTGGTTATTAATTTTGATATTCCTAATGATCCTGAAGATTATGTACACAGGGTTGGAAGAACCGCAAGAGCCGAATCAACAGGTGTGGCACTAACTTTTGTTATCCGGAAAGAAGAGAGACTTTTAGACCGGATCGAGTCTCTTATTGGAAATAAGATACATAAAATGAAAGTCCCGTAATTTGTAAATAAAGATATTCGAATAAACTTATGGAAATTGTATTCTTATTAATCGGTTTGTTTCTTGGAGCAGGTATTATCTGGTTTTTACTGCGTTTTAGATATGAAACCAAAAAAGCATCATCAGATGAAAAGCTTAGTTATCTGGAAAAGGAACTGGAAATAAATAGAACTGATATTGAACAGAAAGAGAAGCAAATAATTGACTTGAACAGGAATCTTTCAGGCAAAGATGCTGACCTTAGAAATATTAGTGAGCGCTTACTGGAACAGAAAAGTGAACTGGAGAAGATACAGGATAAATTCAGGTTGGAATTTAAGAATCTTGCTAATGAGATTCTTGAGGAGAAAACTAAAAAGTTTACTGAACAGAACAAGAGTAATTTATCCGTTATTCTTGGTCCGTTGAAAGAAAAGATCACAGATTTTGAAAAGAAAGTCGATCAGTCGAATAAGGAAAGTATTGACCGGAATGCTGCTTTGCGTCAGCAGATTAATGGTTTGAAGGAATTGAATCTGAAAATGACCACAGATGCGGAAAACCTTACTAAAGCATTGAAAGGCGAATCTAAAACGATGGGGAACTGGGGTGAATTTATTCTTGAAAATATATTGGAAAAATCAGGTCTTGTGAAAGGACGTGAGTATGAGATACAGGAATCTGTAAGATCTGAAGAAGGAAGTCAAATGCGACCTGATATTGTGGTTAAACTACCCGAGCAAAAACATATTATCATCGATTCAAAAGTATCATTGGTTGACTATGAAAAATATGTGAATACTGAAAACAAAGAAAAAGAGAAACATTATCTTAAAAGGCATATTGATTCACTGAAGAGACATATTAAGTCGCTAAGTGAAAAAAATTATCAAAATCTATATGATGTTGCTGGTCTTGACTTTGTGTTATTGTTCATGCCGGTGGAGCCGGCTTTTAGCCTTGCTGTTCAGGCTGAAGAAAAACTTTTTATGGATGCATATGAAAAGAATATTGTTATTGTAAGTCCTACAACATTGATTGCAACCCTAAGAACCATTGCAAGTATCTGGCGGCAGGAGTATCAGAATAGGAATGCTCAGGAAATTGCCAGGCAGGGTGGAGCTTTGTATGATAAATTTGTCGGGTTTTTGAATGACCTTATTGAAATTGGTAAAAAATTGGATGATACGCAAAAAGCCTATAAAGCTTCAATGAATAAGCTGACTGACGGAAAAGGTAATTTGATTAAGAAGGTACAGGATATTAAAGAACTCGGGGCGAGTACCGGTAAATCTTTGCCTCAGAATCTGCTTGATAAGGCGGAGTGAAGGAAGGAAAAAGAGTTGAATGTTTGTAAGGTTTAGGTCTTACTTTATAACTTTTTACTTTAAAACTTTATAACTTCTTGTTTGCAGACCTGTGTTAATTTCTGTTTTTGAAAAAGCAGATTGATTTTCATCTAAAGTTTTTGAGTCTGATTGATTAGCAAATACCAGATTTGCAAAACAGGTAACACTTATCAGAAAAAATATCATCAACATTCCTAATGGCTTCGGAAAACTGTTCTTGTCAATTATTTGTGTTTTCATGACTTCAGGGTTCTTTATTTCGTATTTTTATTTTATTATTTGTAAATAATATAACATATATTATGCCAAAAGTCACATACTACAATTAATCAGCAAGATACGGTAATATCTGGAAATATTAAAATTTGTTAAAATTGACCGTTTTCGTATCACTAGTGTTCGTTAACGAACAGGATGCAACATCCAGTAGAAGAAAATCGAAAGAGGATTATCAGGTGAATTATTTTTTTCCTTCAATAACTATAACAATTTCGCCTTTAATTGTATTGTTAGTGTAATAATAAAATATTTCTGAAAGAGTTCCGCGAACAGTTTCTTCATGAATTTTAGTTAGCTCTCTTGAAACCGAAGCTTTTCTTGCAGATCCGAAGCTTTCAATTAATTGACCAAGTGTTTTTAGCAGACGAAAGGGTGATTCATATAGTACAATTGTTCTTTCTTCATCAGCAAGTACTTTAATTTTCTTACTACGTCCCTTCTTTTGCGGAAGAAACCCTTCGAAACAGAATCTGTCTGATGGCAAACCTGAATTAACCAGGGCAGGGATAAACGCAGATGGGCCAGGCAGTGTTTCAACAGGAATACTTTTGCTTATGCATTCTCTGACAAGGAGGAATCCGGGATCAGAAATTGAAGGTGT
>JAGGXD010000058.1 GCA_021163295.1 Bacteroidales bacterium | reverse complement strand
TTCATTCGTTGCACATTTTACAACGAATATACTATTTATTCGTCGCATTTCAAAATTATTCTTTGTATTATTTGCGTCAAATAGATCGTTTATTCGTTGCACAGATGTCTATTATGCTTACAGGCAAAGGTTTCGCCATAAAAATTTAGCGGGTGTGAACCCGACCAACCTGTCAGCCTGTAGCCTGTTTATATTTTAAATTTGCCAATCCTTGCAATACTGAGCCCCGCTTTGTTTTTATGGCGTGGCCCGTCATTTTATCACTTGTCTGAATATTTCTCAACATTAACATTACTGATCCCGTGTATCACTTCCTTGCTTTTTGAACTAAGTCCTGTAAAAATTAACTCTCCCGTCTGTCTGAAATGATCGATTGCAAAAAATAGCTTATCATATGATGGAGTTGCCTGGCTCCCATTCACCCATAATGATGGGTATATTACCTGGTAAGAACTGGTGGCTGCCGGATAGTACACATAGGCAATTTTGGCATAATCGTCTGTAAAAAAATAATCACCCTTAGCCATTGAATAAAGACATTTTTTTTTGATCGATTTATATCCACCTGCTGCATATAATTTTTCAGGCATGGGATAGTTTTTTTCATTAAAATGGATGCCATCAGGTGCTATATATTTAATATTTTTAGTATTTGGATCGATGGACCAATAACTAATTACCCAGTAAGGTGAGGTGACCTGTTGGCCATTTTTAAAGATCGCCAGTTTCGATTTAAAGATCTCTGTATTATAAAATATACTGGTGAAATTCTCTAATGCAACATATGTATATTCTTTAAAATCAGGACTTAGATACACGTAATCGTTAACCATCAATGCCTGTCTAGAAGGAGTAATACATGAATCATTTATATACAAACTTGTACCGGCAACATAGGCTATCTCTGACCAATCGTCACGAATTCCTTTTAGGGCTATGAATTTATCCGGAAAATCTGACGACATTTTTTTATCGTTCAACCAAATAGACCATTTTTTATTTTTACAAGCAATATATATAATTCTTGTCTTTTGAGAAAACTCAGAACTCAGATTTTCACTTTGTTCTGATCCCGCATCGGAATTCAGGTATAATGCACCATCTGTATATCCCATTTTGCCTGTTTTGAAATACCGTACGATCTCACTTTCATTTTCTTTAGAGATCATTGCATCAAACTCCTTAACGTACTTACATTGTTCGTTTAGTTCAACATACAAGGGTATTACTTCATCAAACACCTGAGTCACCCTTTCCTTATTGAGGTAGCATGAATAACCTTCTTTATTCTGGGCACAATAAAAAATGTCAGAGAATTTACTATCTGTAAAAACTGTATTTATGTCCTTATAATCTTCCGTTATTTTTTCCGTATTTATCCAAATAGCCCGATTTTTTCCTTGTTTTCCCTTGAATAATATTTTTGAGGCATCCTTATTCATCTGCACACCTCCGATTTGATCAAAATCAAAACTTATCTTGGAATGATTTAACCAGAGTTGGTAGGTACCTTGATATTTTAACAGAAACAAAACACTTGAAAAATCTTCATTAGTCAAGAAACCGGAAAATAGTATTCTATCAAAGTAAAAACTTGAAATCCTTTCACCATTTACATAAATAGCCCATTTGTCACCAGTTTCATTATAGGTCTGATATAAGATTTTATTCAGCTCAAAATGGGAATCCAATACCGTTTTTATCCTATTCGTAGCCAATAAAGTATCATTGATCCATAGAGTTGATATACTATTTTTAGGAGTCATAGAATATGCGATTTTTAACCCATCATCGCTTATTCCAAATAAATCAACTGATCTAAGATCTTTGGATCCATATTTACTTATATCAGTATAGTCTTGTGATAACATTAAATTTAAATTAAGTATTATCAAAATAGAAGTACATAATAAAACTTTCATAACAGTTAGATTTAAGATCATTAAAATATTATGTTTTATTTTTATCAGAAATAAATTATAAAGTATTGTTCAGAGAAAATTCAGATTTTGTACAAGTTACAAATATTTTTATAATTGAGCCGGCAAAATTCAGACCACTGAAAAAAAATGGCTGGTTGTTATTTCTCATTTTCCTTTTTCATCAATTCATAATCTTGCAAGACAATCCGGATGCTTGAAATCACCAGTTCAGGATCATCATAATGCACAAAATGCCCTGCGTCTCCACTATAAAATAACATTCCTTTGTCTACAGATTGTATTACATCAGTCCACCTTGCAACTCTATTCCTCATTTTAATCCTAAAAACCGCTTCATCATCAAATTCTTTTGAGCGCATTCTTTCCGGCATATCAAATCTTCCTCCTGTAACAATATGAACAGGAATATTCTTTGGAAGAGGTGATTGCTTTATCACTTTAAATTCACTCTCCCGAAGTTCTCTCAATATCTGACGTTCTTCCTGAACTGATTTTGGTGCTTTTAAATTTGGTGGTCCATAGTAAATAGCTTGCATCATTTTATCCACCCATTCCTTACTCATACCAACTTCCTCATAGTAAACTCTACGGCTAATCTTATCTTCAGTAAAATCTGCAGGGTCAATTATTACCAGTCCAGCCAACATATCAGGGTAATAGACTGCGAATCCACGAACATAAAGTCCACCTAAAGAATGCCCGACAAGAACATATGGTGGTTTGATATCAAGGAATTTTAAAATCCTGATTAACTTATCTGACACATTCTTAATAGTAGGCATTTCATTATCGGGTTCAGATTCACCAATCCCCGGTCTGTCATAAGTAACTAATGGAGCTAATTCTGAAGTTCCTTTTAAGATTCTATCCCAATGCCCCATTGGTGTTCCGTGTCCACTCTCAAATACAATAACGGGTTGACTTTCTTTCCTGTTTTCAATCCCAATGGTATTTATCCGGATTTTTGTACTATCAATTGTTATAAATCTTTTTTGTGAAAACGTATTTATACTTATCAAAACAGTAACTGTAAATAATGCTATTCTCATTTTTTTCATTATATGTTATTTTATTAAATACATGATGACCATTACAACCTTCCGCTAACGACTGTAGATATGACTTACATATATTACCTGTATCGTCCTGGTTTGATTACAAATATATCTTAAATCAACCGGTTGTTTTTAGCAAAATCCCGGAATAAGTCAGAAAAAAGTAATAAAGTGTTGATCAGAGAAAAATTAGATT
>JAGGXD010000177.1 GCA_021163295.1 Bacteroidales bacterium | reverse complement strand
TAATTCATTTGAGTATTGTTTTTTTCTCAAGGTACTGGATTTTATATACCTTTGAATAATAATAAAACTAAACTTATTAACAAATTAGGGAGTTTTTGCACAGTCTGACGTTAGGCGAAATGCTGAATATATTAATTTAAAACATATTCTATGAAATGTCCTAAGTGCAATAAACAGGCTATTTCAAGGTTCCGCTTTATAATTAAAATATCTTTTAAACCTTTCACATGTCAAAACTGCGGAACTCTATTAAAATTCGGAAAACTCCCGAGACGAATCTTTTATACAATAATGATAATAGCGTTTTTATTTGGCTTTAGTAAAAGACGTATCGAGGATATCTTTGACATTAATATCTCATGGTTATTTATCCTGATAACGGTAATTGTAATTGCAATTATTGCAGATATTATTATTTGGAGATATGGAAAATTGGAAAAAGTTGAAGAAAGCTGATTAATTGCATATCGCCTAACACAAGTGCATAAGCCATTTCAACGGCTCATGCACCTGAACGTTACCGTGCATTATGTAAACTGTAAACTAGTAAAAATTAAACATCTAACCTTAAGGATGAAAAAATTTGTACTAATATTATTCCTAAGCGTTTTAACCATTAACCTCTTTGCTCAAGAAAAGGAAATCGATAGGCTTTCATTTACTATTGCATGGACTCCTGCATATTATGGGCCGAATAATGGCGATTTCAGAGTTGATGCATTGTTGCCATTATCTTTTGAGTCACTTATTCATTTCAAACCTTGGAGGAAATTCTCTCTTTCATCGGGTTTCGGATATTGGAGACATGACTGGACAATGAATAGTTGGTGGTGGTTGTCAACCATTTATGCAGGTAAGTCACAAAGGGATATTTATAACACAATTCAAATCCCCCTTCAAATTCATTACCATTTATTTAAAAGCACGAAAAATGTAGATGCCTATTTCAAAACTGCATTCATTAATGAGTTCATGTTTAATAAAACAATCTACTACGAATATGATATTATTGATCATACAGACTCAGATAGGTTTTATACTCCTTCAATAGCGCTTGGGATTGGCAGCATGCTTAGAACAAATAAGGCGGTCGGTATCCTAATTGAAGGATCGGTAGGAACATATTTGGATTTAGACCTCCTATTTGAGATGTACATATTAAGAATAAAATTTAGAGTTGTACTTAACTGAAATAACGCACGGTAACATCGGCTCAAAAACAAGCGGGCGGATAGTAGTATAATGAAATGAATTACAACAAATAAACAATGGTGCTGGTTGATACATAAGTGGATTTAAATGCCCGCCAGTTTTTAGCCGTAATCGTTATACACCAGTTGCAAAAAGAGCGAATCGTTTGAAAATAGTTATACAAATATCATTTATGGTTTTTATCATTATGTTATGGTTAATTCGTTAGCTGTGTGCACATTAGACAACATAAGAAAGAACGAACCATAACTAAAAATTGTTTAAGAAAATCATCAAAGTGGCATGAAATTTGTGATAATCAATTAGATACCTTAACTTAACCATCATGAATATTCTCCATTTAACAAGGAAATCCGTCATTTCATTTCTTGTAATTTTACTTGTGCTTATACTAGTATCTTGCCAGAAAGATGACTTCCCAGATCCAAGTTTACTTCCCCAGGGACTAATTGGAAATTGGGTAGAGGTAAATACAAAAACTGATACGCTTATTTTTCCCTCAAACAATAATACAGGAATATTGTGGCTTCAGAGGGGCTTTGAAATCAGAAATGGATACCGCTTACCTATTATAGGGAGCACAGGCTACCATTATGAGATACTCTCCGATAGTATCACCTTAATAAATGGACTTTCAAGTACATGGGACCAAGCCACCTACTATTTCCATTTTGACGAGCCAAATCTAACTATCAAAGTGGGCAGATTCTCAAAATATATAAATACAAATCGGTTTATCTTGACTTTTAGAAAGATTAAATAATTCACAAGACCAACCTATTCTATACTGAGACAACATTTTGTAATCAGAGACTGATCAAGTAATTCAGAGGATATAATTCATCGATCAAAAACAACAGAACTAAACATAACACGCGTTCATAAAAATTTGTCGAGATAGTAGTAAATTCAGGGCTTGCAGCCCGCATCAAGTTCGGTGTAACTTGACAGGAAAGTACTCCGCAATCGGCAACTATTCATACACTTAACGAACAGTTGCAAAAAGAGCGAATAGTTTGAAAAAGGTCATACAAATATCAATTATTGTTTTTATCATTATGTTACTTTCATGTGATAAGGAACCAGATGATATTAAATATTGCAATTCATGTGAGTTAAAAACAGATGGCTCTGAGATTGTTGAAAATAAAGATGGGTGGTTATGGTATGACAGTGATTTTCAAGCATACATAATTTTAATTGGGTCTTATAATGATCAATACTGTTATGTTCCTTGTGAATATCCAGATTATTTTCAACCTAAAGATGATTTATCAGTCATATTCAGTGGAGTAGTTATTGAAGATCCTTTAATACTTAAAGCAGAACCAAAAGTAGTCTATAAATGCCTTGATTTAGATTCAATTTTCCTGTCCAATGAAATTTCCATACGAACAAATGAACTATCATATATACAAGGTGAATTAATAAAAGTATCTGTTCAAAACAACTCTAATGACACAGTGTCTATATACTTACCTTGCCGAGGTGATGGGTATTCAATTATAAATTGGATAAAAAAATTAGAAGATAATAATTGGATAAATTTTAAATGGTTGCCAATTTGTACCGGCAGGGTGCTTCCTTATATTTCGGATATCCTCTCTCCAAATGAAATACTTAAAGATTCAATTATTTTATGGGATTCCGGAAATTACAGAATAGTCTCAAGGGTATTTGCCAATGGTGATACAATTGATTATTATTCCAATAAATTTATAGTAGAATAAGAATCATTGTTGTAAGATTTGTAACAATTTATTTGAAATAGCAACCGGTGTATAACATTTAGGTATCAAATGACAGTG
>JAGGXD010000186.1 GCA_021163295.1 Bacteroidales bacterium | reverse complement strand
GTAGTATTAATGAACGGAGAACATGTTGGATTTACAAATTTTTCAGGTTATCATTTTCCCGGAGAATACCACCTGCAAATTACAAAGAAAGATTATTTAACCATTGATACAACAATAGTTTTTGATCCTGCGATTCAAAATACATTTAGTTTTAAAATAATAAAAAACACAGGATGGTTGAATGCGATTGTTAAGCCTTCCGGTTCAATGATTACTGTTGACGGCGTTTCTGTATTACCGGGTATTAAGGAAATTAATGCAGGTACAGGTCATAATATTATTGTCAATAAACAAAGGTACAGAGCATTTTCAGAGGCATTTGAAGTACCACGTGGAGATACACTTGTTATGAATATAACCCTGAAATATCAGCAAGGAGATTTTTCATTTGTGATAGACCCTGATGATGCAGATATTAGACTGGCTAAGGAGAAGGAGGAGATAACGATAGTTGTTGACAAGGAGTTTGAGGAAAAGAAATGGAACGGGAACACTCAAATAACTATGCCGGCAGGGCAATATAGTTTAAAAGCAAAGAGAAAAGGATATGTAAAGAAGGATACATCTTTTAGAATAGATGATGCTAAGACAACATACGTGTCTATGATTTTGCCCCCTAAAAAGTTAACTAGGGGTTCTGCAATAGCTTTATCTGTTCTTTTCCCCGGAATGGGACAGTTCTACTCTCAGCGGAACGGTGCGGGTACAGGATATCTCACTGCCGGACTATTAGGTTCAGCTGCATCGGGCTACTATTTTTTATTAACAGAAGGTCTGGCAAAAGATTACAATGATGCAAGATCTGCTTATATCAATGAATCAAATATTGGTTTTATTCCTCAAAAAAGGGAAGATATGGATAATGCATACCAGTCTTATCAGGATGCCGTCAAGATGAGGGATCTTTGTATCGGTATAACAGCGGGTATATGGTTTGTTAATATTGTTGATGCTGCAGTTTTTGCCAGGATGTATAAGCCCGTTTTACAAGGCAGTGTCGGTAATACAGGCAGCTATCGCCTGGCTGCTTCTCCCGGTATTAACTCAGTTGGTGCTTCGTTTAGTATAAGGTTTTAGAATGTAAAGTCTGATAAGCTAATAGTTTGGCCATCATCGAATTTTTCCGGCTGCCATGCTCTTACATGTATTATTGGATTACTGGTGTCTGCCATATCAACCATTAGGAAAAGATATCCCTGATCGGCGTATGTTGATGAGAAATAGTTTTGTTTAATATTAATGCCGTAAATCTCACTTTTATTGTCTCTCTTTTTTACAATATTGTCTTCAAACTGTATATTGATAAACTCGTTTTTCTTAAAAACACGTCGGATACGGTACATATATTGTTCCTTGGTAAGTCTGGTGAATTTGTATTTATCTCCTGTAAGAGAGTAACTTTGTGAATCGGCAA
Organism: Bacteroidales bacterium; assembly: GCA_021163295.1. Classification (GTDB taxonomy): domain Bacteria; phylum Bacteroidota; class Bacteroidia; order Bacteroidales; family VadinHA17; genus JADFUQ01. The sequence continues at coordinate 88,906 of JAGGXD010000186.1, read as the reverse complement.
ACTTTGCTTCTTCAATCTTCTGACCAACAATGATTAACGCGTTATTAGAGAAAATTTTGTCGATATAGTCATATCTCTTTAGTGCATAAGCAGTCTTATAATTTTCTAAAAAATTAATTATCTGCCATTTACTTTCATTCGGCCACCTTGCCTGACTTAAAATGTCTGATGTGGCAATATCACTCAGGGTAAATGAAATATTGTTTATTCTGTTAGCAGTGTCTAACCGGAATGACAATTTCTCTACAAAATCAACATCATTGTTTCTTGTATTAAATTTAACAGGGATACCTCTGATATATTTTTGATCTGCAAAACCTGCCACCGCATAATTTTTTTCATTAACAAAGAATGAAGCATTACAGTAAAGAAGCAACTTCTTATATATTTCATATCCTTCACGTGTAAACAGTTCGGGATCGTATGTTTTATCTTTGTTTTGAACTTTCTCAATTAGTTTGTTTACAATTCCCTGATACTCTTCAGGATTCTCAACTATAAAATTAAGCTCAGGTTGTGCTACATCTGTCAGATTAGAAATAGGGGTTTTTGATATAGAACAAAGTGTATTAAACCGGTTGTAATTCAGAATTTTAACAAATTTTTGCAAAGTTTTGTCAAACTTAGCCTTATTCTCGTATTTGTATTCGATATCAATTTTCAGGTCGCTTCTATTATATTCAGGATAAATTTCAATTAATCCTATTCCATTATTAATACAATTAATATTAGTCCATGCTACTCCGTTCCAGTACCTGAAATCAATATTCTGAACAATTTTTTCTTTATAATCAAAAACAATCTTAAATCTTTGCATATCATTAGCCATAACCGAATCTGTAATAGCATATGATACATCAGACAGGATTTTTTCTATTTTTTGAGTTAAGAAAGTAGCTGCAGGTATGTTATTGTTTTCATTAAGATAGATAGTTTCCTGCTCCGGATGGGCCAATGCTAATACATAAGCCCAGTAATAATATTTTAGTGCATCACCAATTTTATTTATGCTTTCTGACTTGTTCCCGCTTCTGTAAAATGTGTATATCCTATCTTTTTTTGCTTTAAGGAATTTTTCCAGTTCAACATCCGGAATAAAGCGAAGAACATGCTGTTTATTCTTTTCATGATATGCTTTTCTTGCAATATATGGTTGCAACTCAGTGATATTTTGATTTTGATATTGTTCAATAACCAATGGGGAAATTGAATTCCTCGCTAAATATTCTTCGCTAAGTTGGTTTAAAAACAGTTTTCTCACTTTATTATTTATGCTCTCCTTTGATTTTTTATCAGCCTCAAAAACCGACTCTCCTATTCCTTCAGCCCAGATATTATCCATATTCATCTTTAATTCTTCAATAACATCAAGTGCTTTCCTGTTAGATACAGAAGTTTTCTTTACTGAGTTTTCCGCTTCACCCGAGTCAGCCGTAATTATTTTTGAGTCAGTTTGGTTGAAATAAAAGTCGTTTATTAAAGAGGTTGATTCCCATGGGATCTGTTCGCCGTTTGATTTTTCTTTTACAGTTTTTCTTGTTTGCTGGAAAACCTGGAGAATATTCAGATCAGGATCGCCAATATATTTTAACAGGCTTTCAGTATATAAACCATATTTGCCTGTTCCGTCTGATGCAATGTTGCCCGGTGATGTAGAATAAGCTATTAATGAACCGGTAGGAGCTTCCATAAATGCAAGTCCTTTATTGGATAAACTTCTTGACCAGCCTTTTTCAAAAGGATTGTTTCTGCATGCGTCAAGAATAACAATATTGGTATTTGCATCGGAGGTTTCCATTTTAGACAGAACACGTCCTGTATTGACACAGTTATATTCAGCATCCCCTTCAGATTTGACATTAGCATCAACAGGAATAAGGTAGTTGTATCCGTCAACCTGTAAACCATGTCCTGCAAAAAAGAATAGACTTACATCATAATTTTTCAATTTCTCACCAAAAGAATCAATAGCTTTTTTCATTTCCTTTTGGGAGCTATTATTATGTTTCATTACGTCAAAACCTAATAATTGAAGTGTTTCTGCAATGGCATCGGCATCATTTACCGGGTTTGAAAGCGGAACAGCATATTGATATTCGCAATTGCCAATAACAAGAGCAAGACGTTTCTCTTGAGAATAACCTGAGATAGTAAGAATAATAAAAAACGATATAAATAAAAGTTTTCGTATCATGATATGTTTTTTGTATAATAACAAGATATGAAGCTTGATTAGATGGTTATCAAAATTAGTAAATGTTTGTTAATAAGCAAAAGATGAAGAGCGAAGGAGGGTCGTCTGATTTTACTTGTTATTTATAAGTTTTATAATTGCAGAATGACAGTTATTACTGGCAAAATCAAGGGCTGTTTCTCCATCTTTGTCCTTGATTGAGATATCCGCGCCTGCATCCATCAGGGTTTTAAAAACTTCTGTTTGTCCCTCGGCAGCTGCAAACATTATTGCAGTAAAGCCTTCTATATTACCTGTTGCGTTTATTTCAGCACCTGCCTCAAGCAATAGTTTGACAGTTTCGTTCGCCGGACCACTTGATGCATACATTAATGCGGTTCTGTTATTAATGTCCCGATGATTTGCATCAGCTCCTTTGCCAAGTAAATATTTAACAATTCTCGTATGGTTGTTATAAGCAGCCAGCATCATTGCTGTGCTTCCATTTTTATCAGTTGTATCAACAACCAAACCTCCCGTTATAAACTCTTTTACTTTATCTGAATTTCCGTTTAATGCAGCTTCCATAAAAGCAGAAATCGATACAGGTGATTCGACAATGCTTTCTTTTGTATTAACTTTATCAGTATTATTTGTCTTTTCCCTGGAGCAGCTTAATATGATCAAAATTTGAAGGACCGGTATTAAGACAACTTTTGTTAAGTTCATTTGCTTGGTCTTTCAGTTATAAATTTGAAAGTTATTATTTAATTCTCAAAAATACCTTACTTTTTCCCATTTGGCAGATCTGTTGGATTTTATTGCTGCATCGATAATACACATCTTTTCGTGACCTGTTTTAAAATCCGGTAATACGATTTGGTCTTCTTTGCCTTCTTTGCGATAAATCACTGCATCATAAAAATCTCTAAAAAGATTATAAATTGCATCGTAATAGCCCATTGGGTGTCCTGTAGGAAGGGTCATATACTTACCGGTTCCGCCGGTTTGTAAGCCTGATGATTCATAGAAGATCTCATTCGCTTTATCTCTGTGTCCGATGACTAATTCATTAGGCCGGACATGACTCCATGAATATGATTCTTTCGAACCGAAAATATGAAATTCAATATCAACTTTTTTCCCAGCCGCAACCTGGCATGTTGTGAAGTTTCCCAGGGCACCACCGTCTAAGCGAATAAACAAGGAGGCGTAATCATCAAGATTAATGTCCACTTCATCGTATTCAATATCTTTTTGACTGCTGAAAGATAAAGAACCCTGTTTAGGTTTTTTGCGTTTGGGAATACAGGTATGAAGTTCAGCCATCACTTCGCTGATCCTTTGTCCTGTAATAAACTGTATCAAATCACACCAATGACTGCCTAGATCGGCAATGACATTGGCTTCACCGGCAAATGCAGGGTCTAATCGCCAGGAGTAATCAGTATCGTAAAACAACCAGTCTTGAAGGAAATGTCCCGTAAAAGCACGAACCCTGCCAAGATCACCTTTTCGCACACGAGCTGCTGCCTCCTGTACTGTAGGGTAATAGCGGTAGCAGAAATTTATTGCAGTTACCGTATTGTGCTTTTTTGCCAGATTATACAATTCAGCCGACTGGACTGAATTGATCGATAATGGTTTCTCTGAAAGTAGTTGTTTCCCCGTTTCGATTATTTTTTTATTCAGTTCGAAATGTAAATGATTTGGAGTGCAATTATGCACAACTTCAATTTCAGCATCGTTTATTAAATCATCCGGGTTATAATATGTTTTTGAAATATTATATTTCGTTGCTGCATTATCTGCTAAACTTTTATTTACATCAGCTACTGCAATGATGTTAATATTCCCGATACGATGCAGTACCTCCAAATGGACCATCCCAATATAGCCCGTACCTATTATGCCAACTTTAATTTTTCCCATAATTTATTTAAGAATTTGTTAATGTCCACTGGACCACTAAAGATAAACAAAGTTTTCATTTTCTTTCAGTACTGTTCGACTAAAACTATGAAAAAAAGGGTGCTTACCGTAGATTACCTCTTCATGTTATTGAAATCACGGTAGCCAAAGTACTTAACAAGAATGACGCCTCTACATGGCCTGGGAATGATGGAGAATCACAAGAGAATCGTTTGCAGAGGTATGTATTATATCCTGATAGTACAGACTATGTATCCTTTCACTACTGTAGGGAGCCCTGGGAGGAAAGGTGAATTAGCAAGAGATCATTTGCTTACGAATTTAGCCTTTGCAATCTCAGTGGACTATATGCTTTGATGGATGGGGGTACTTCGCCGCCACAGGGCGGCCCGGTGAGCCCGGTTTTGAATCTTTTGTTAAGGGAATCGATATATTCTTGAATGGTCATGATGTTAATATTTCAAGGTAATTTTTATTCTTTCTCCAATTTAAAGTTACTCAAAAATTGCTTAAATAATGCACTTACATCTATTTGTGGTAACCCTAAATCCTTAAACATTCTTTTATCTGGCAGTTCATTTTCAACCACATTAGCGAAATTTTGCATATCTGCTTTTATTGAGTCAGGTAATTCAAATACATCTTCAGAAGTAAGCATTGCAGCCATTCGAAAAACATCCTTCTTATGCTTGGGAATATCATCTTTTTTAACTGGTTCGCCTTTTTCTAAGCGCTCAGTTAAGTCCAGAAATGCTTTAACTTTTAAACATATTAAAGCTTCAGTATTAGCAATATGAATATTGTCTTTAACCATACTGTGCTCTAAAGTATAATTATAATAATCTTCATTCATTAGAATTGCTGAAAGACGTGAAATATCTTCGCCAGTAGGAATCGGTGTCAAATGAGATTCTTCATCTATATCTAAAAGGTCAGGAGTTCGAGAAAAAAGTTCAATCTGTTTAGGGAAATCCTTTTTTTCAGGTTTCAAAAAACGATAATATTTACGTTCATCTTCACATTTCTCTTTTCGCTCATAATTAGCTTCCTTAATAAAAGCCCAAAATTGTTTAACAAATTCTGGTTTTAAAGCTTCTACAATCAGAATCATATCAATATCCTTAGTAGCTCTTGGCACTAATTCTGCATCTTCCAAAATAATATCACACGCTGTTCCACCAATAATGATGTAACTATCAGCAAAATCTATAAAATATTCCCGAAATTTGTTTACACCAATTACCATATGTATTTTTTTATTATTTGTTCTAATGCCATTTCTATTCTTTCATCCTGATTATCTGTAAAACTTAAGTATAGAGATAAAGGATCAACAATTGCTTCTTCAGCTATGTCTTGCATAAGCATGTACGGCTCATACTTCCATATTTCCAGGCAATATCTACCTTCAAATTCATTCAACCCCTGTAGTTTATTTTCTTTTTCAAGCTTATAAAACTTATTTTTTTCTATTGCATAGTATTCCTGTTTGCTTGGATTCATATCAGTATATTCAGGTAAAGCAGATGTATTTGCAGGAAATAATAGTTCTCCTTCAGGATACTTTTCAATAAAAACCTGTTTCAAAACCGGACTTGCCATTATGGGCAAAGCTTTATACCATAATTCAGAAATATCTTGATTAAAACAAAGATGCTTTTCCTTATTACCTTCAATTTCGCATAGCTCATGTACAATTAGATTTCTTACGGCTTTTGTTATTGCCATGGCAGAATAACCAAATTTCTCCGCTAACTCTTTTAAACTATACTTTTCCAAAGTATCACTTCTTTTTAGTATTTGATACAATACTATAAATTGAGCTGATGGAATAAGTACGTCTGTTTTTTCAGGTCTCACATATTCCTTTTCATTTAAATCAACGCGGATATTTGGCATAAACATTTGCCTTCCGGGAACAATAAAATTTATTTGTTTTTGAATTAATCTATTTCTTATATATGAAGGAATTATACTACAAACCAAAACTGTTCTTCTATGCAATGTCTCTTTAATAGTTTCCATATTTTTTTTCAATTGGCCAATCGCAGGTAATGTTTCATGTTTAGGAATCATTAAAGTAAACTCATTGCCAAAAAAGAAATCTCCAAAATAAAACCAATAGGTTTCTTTCATATAAAAAGGAAGCTTTTTTTGTTCTTCTTGACTTATTTGAAACAAGCCTGGCTGAACACCTACAGTTTTATGTAAATATTCATGTAATTGCTTTATGATTATAATATCTTTCATATCAATACGATAAACTAATAATTGCACAATAAACGTAATAGGTTTATTGTGCAAATATAGGTTTAATGTTCAGAAAAACAAAATATTATAGATGTATTTGAATTTTCATCTTGTGTTAACTTTTTAAAAATTAGTGATATTTTATGAAGGGAGCCCCGGGAGTAAATGTAAATTAGTAAAAGATCACTTGTTTGTCCAATAACAAATTATTAATTGAAAACGGTCAACCTTATTCAGGGATAGTCAATACAAAGATAGATACCTATAAGGTCCTTAAGTTTCATAAGACATTAAACAATAATGAAAAGAAAGATAATTATTTTACTGAAGACCGGATTATTGAATTTCCTAAAGGTGTTAGTTTCAAAAATAATATCCTTTGCCATCACAGGTATCACAGTTGTAAATTAATCCTTTACATCTGCAATGCCTGGCTCCCTCCGGTAAACCAGTTAGATTTCCTTTCTCACCTCCACTGAAAAGACTGATACCAAACCAGTCATCCCAACTCTTCCAACCATTATTCTTAAAAGCTATCTCCGGACAAGCATAAATATTTTTTGCTTTTCTGCCATATTTAAAAGAATTACCATCGCAATAATCTTTCCAGTCACTTATTGTCATAAACTTAAGAGACCGGACGAATTTTCTTGTCGTTTTAAAATCCTTGAATTCTATTTTAGTTCCAAGCCAATCTGACCAGCCTTCCCAACCGGCATCTTTATATTCTAACCAGGGTTTAACAGGTAAACCAATTTTATATTTCAAATTTAAAGGATTTTTTTGGCTAATATACTCCATCCACTGCTTTTTGCTTTTAAACCTTAAACTTCTGGTAAATTCACGGGCTTTGAAAAATGAGCTATAATCCTTTTTATCACTTGGGGTTATTAACCAGTCGGGCCAACCTTTCCAGCCAACATTTCTATAAATTACATCAGGATTTGGCGGGATATTATCAGGTAATGATTCCTTATCTTTATATTCTTCCCTGACTAACGAACGCCATTCTTCATAGTATTCCAATTCGTACAATCGGGCAATATTCCTTGCATCCCTAAAAGAAAGCCATTTCTGTTCAGGTTGATCCCATAACGTTAAATAGTTCATGACTCCAGGTATATGACAAGTTTTTGTTTATTTTAATATGAATTTTAATTAAGCAGCGAATAAAGATAGTTGATTTGTTTGTTCAAATGTAATATTTAGTGAAGGTTTTTAAATCGTTGGTACAGCTTGCATAATAGGAGTCGTCATTGTATCTTAGGATGTAAACATACTACATAACGAAATTTTTTATTAGTGAACGAAACTCTCCTGCTGTCTGCCGCCAAATGCTTAGCGATGAGTGACGCATAAACTACGGTATTTTATTATTATCGTATTTTTTTCAGATATTTTCGGATATTAATTCCAATATTATCCGATATATTTGGAATCTAATTCCAATATTGTCATTTTTTTATTATATTTGTGAAAAAAACAATTATGTATATCCCCCGAAAAATTCATCAGGAAATAAAAAACCACCTTAAAAGAAAAGAATATACAATAATCACGGGCCCCCGTCAAAGTGGAAAAACATCATTAATACAAGCTTTGTATAGCGAATTAAAAAATGACGGACAAGCAGTAAGTTACATTACTTTTGAAGACAGGGATATTTTATCAGCTATTAATAATCATCCTGAAAATATTTTTTCTTTTTCACCTCGTCCCGGAAAACCCTTAATGGGAGCAAAACCAACAAGTCACCCCGTTTTTCTATTTATTGACGAAGTTCAATATACTACTGATCCTTCTAACTTTTTAAAATATCTGTACGACACCTATCGTGAAAATTTAAAAATCGTTGCAACAGGTAGCAGCGCTTTTTATATCGACAAAAAATTTACTGATTCTCTTGCAGGAAGGAAAAGGTTATTTGAATTACAGACACTCGATTTTGAGGAATGGTTGATATTTAAAGATTTAACCGATTTATCAGAGGAATTAATTTTAATAAGAGACCGGAAAGAATATATTTCGCCCGGGCATTTAGAATTAATGGATAAATTTAATGAGTATTTGATTTTTGGCGGTTATCCCGAAGTTGTACTTGAAAATAATTTAGAAGAGAAAATAGCTTTGTTAAAGGACATAAAAAACTCTTTTTTGAAAAGGGATATTGATGAGGCGGGAATAAGTAACCCTGACAAATTCTATAATTTGTTAATACTTTTAGCCGGTCAATCCGGAAATCTTGTAAACAGGAATGAGCTTGCAAATACTATTGGAGTTGATAATAAAACCATCGATAAATATCTTTATGTTCTTCAAAATTGCTTCCATATTGAACTGGTTAAACCATTTTATTCTAATTTAAGAAAAGAGCTTACCAAAATGCCAAAAGTTTATTTCAAAGATCATGGATTAAGAAATGTTGCACTAAACCGCTTTTTTGATTTTAAATTACGTGAAGATCAGGGTGTTTTGCTGGAAAATTATGTTTACAAACGGCTGTCGGGCATTTACGATTCAGATGCAATACGCTTTTGGCGAACTACCGATAAAAAAGAAATTGATTTTGTTATCAGCACTTCATTCCGGGAAGGTTTAGCCTATGAAGTAAAAATGAATTGCAAAACAGTAAAACCTGTCTCACTAAAGAAATTCAGCAATACTTATCCGGATTATCCGATAGAGGTTATTTCTTATGATATTGATGCCAATTGCAAATGGGTTTTGAAGAAGTAAATAAGTTATATTATTGCATCTTAGGATGTAAACATACCAATAAAGATATTCATTAAGTGGTGGACTGCGTCCACCGTAGCCCGAGGAGCCTTGAAGAAGTGGGCGAAGCCCTACTTCGCCAAGGCTACGTAGGGCGGAGGTGGAGCTGGAGGGAGTCGAACCCTCGTCCACACCGGGAGATCATATGTTTTCTACATGCTTAGTTTTGCTTGATTGTAGGGAAAAACACGGTGCAAAACACCCAAGTTTAACCTTAGCTCCTTAAATTTCGCCGGCAGACCAGAGCATTCTGCCAACTAACTTTGAATTGCCTGCGCCTCGTTACCGGGTTGGAACAAAGTAAAACCGCCCGCGAGACGTCTCGTCCCAATATCTAATACCGGGATTATGCAACTAACCTACTAAACTTCGGTCAGGCAGCGAGAGCGTAAGTGTTTTCGCCATTTATGATTTGCGATTGAGTTTAACGAGCATAATCACCAAGCTCGGCATGCTTACATAACATCTTGCCCGGATGTCAAAACCAGTCAGCCCCTTTGTTATGTTCATTTTCAAATGCAAAAGTACAAAAATTAAGCCAAAAATGGAAAAGGAGAAGGGGTGAATTCATTTCATTTTCTTAATTTTAGTGCAAATTATTTTTTGATCATTATGAAAACAAAAGTTGGAATACTCAGGGAAACAAAAACACCTCCCGATCGCAGGGTGGCAGTTACACCTTTACTGGCAATTGAGATGAAGGAGAAATTCCAGAATGTTGTACTAAAAGTCCAGGAGAGTGATTTGCGCTGTTTCAGCGATAAGGAATATAATGATTCGGGCATTAATGTATATGAGGATATTTCTGATTGCGATATCCTGATTGGTGTAAAGGAAGTGGATATTCCGGCACTGATTGAGGGTAAAGCCTACCTGTTTTTTTCACATACAGCTAAAAAACAACCTTATAACAGGGAGCTGTTGCAGGAAATAATAAGGAAAAAGATCACCCTTATTGATTATGAGTACCTAACAGATGAGAACAATATACGGCTTGTTGCATTTGGTCACTGGGCGGGTATTGTAGGAGCATATAACGGATTACTTGCCTGGGGGAAAAGATATAATTCCTTCGACCTGAAGCCGGCACATAAGTGTCATGATATGAGCGAGATGCTGAGTGAATTAAATAAAGTTGATCTCCCTGCAATTAAAATTTTAGTTACTGGTGGTGGAAGGGTTACATACGGAGCACTGGAGGCATTAGCTCCTTTGAATTTACGTGACGTTTCACCTGAGGAGTTTCTTACTGAGACCTATGATGAACCTGTAATTTGCAGGATTGATCCCGATCACTATGTTCGCAGGAAAGATGGCAGAACATTTGATCTTCAGCATTTCTTTGACCATCCTGCTGAGTATAAATCTACATTCCGTCCTTATACAAAAGTCACCGATCTGTTGATACTATGCCATTTCTGGGATCCGGCATCACCGGTGTTTATGACAAAAGAGGATATGCGGTCTGATGATTTCAACATTAAGGTAATTGCTGATGTAAGCTGTGATCTTAATGGTCCGGTTCCATCAACAATCAGAGTTTCGACAATTTCTGATCCGTTTTATGGTTATAATCCATTAACAGATAAGGAATCAGAGCCGTTTGACAAGGAAAGTATTACAGTAATGGCTGTAGATAATTTACCGGGTGAATTACCACGTGATTCGTCTGAAGAATTTGGAAAAACATTAGTGCAGAAAGTTTTCCCATCCTTGTTAGGTAAAGATAGTAAGGGAATTATTGAACGGGCAACTATTGCCAAAGATGGGAGGTTGACAAAGAAATTTGCTTATCTCCAAAACTATTTGGATGGGAAAGATATAGTGTAACTGCATTAGATCAACATTGATAAAAAGATATCTTTTCCGCTGGATCGTTGGGCTTCGATCTGCTTGTCAAAATGCTTTATCTGCTGGGCGTAAAGAAACCCCCTTAGTGGTCCGGTATTCTCTATTTTCCTTGATTTTTTAAGTGAATCAATATACTCCTGCCTGTCTTGCTTATTAATAATAGCCGGAGTGTGCCCATGGTACATTAGTATATAACTCATCATAAGACGCGAAACCCTGCCGTTGCCATCGGCAAAAGGATGAACTGAAACAAGATCGAAATGAAAATCAAACGCCAGGTCATATATTTCTGTTACAGCTGTTACTTTGTTTATTTTCTTTTCTAGTTCATCACATATTGTCTGTACCATTCCTTCCAATTTTTGGTAGTTCGGAAAAGAGGTATCACCGGCAAAAACCCCAAGTTTCCGGTATTCACCCTTTGATGAATCAAATTGTCCGCCCATTGCGTTATATTCCTTTCCCGTACCGTGCATGACCCTTGATGATACAGCCTTTATAAACTCCGGTGTTACCTTCCTTTTTGTCTTTGCTTCTTTGGCAACGAACCTTAATGCACTATAATGGTCCTTTTCCATAACCGAATGCTCTAACGGCTTGCCTTTCGGAGTTATACCCTCGTCAAGAAGCATTTGAGATTCGCTTTCTGTCAGGCTCGATCCTTCAATGGCAGTTGAATGATGGCTGACAGACATATAATTATACTTTTCCCAATTAATAGCCTCATAAAGTTTAAGCTTTTGGAAGTCCTTTAATTTTTCCCTGAACTTGTTTTTTATGTCCACTTCTTCAGTCGTTTTTTCTATACAAATTTACATAATTTTACTCATTCCCTCATTCCCTCATCACCTCATTCCCTCATCACCTCATCACCTCTTCACAGTTTTTTCAATGCACGAATTGTTTCAGAGGGATTATCTGAACTGAAGACGGTATTTCCTGCTACCAGAACGTCAACACCTGCTTCAACCAGTTTTTTCGCATTTAATAAATTCACACCACCGTCAACTTCAATAAGGGCTTTTGATCCTGTTTTTTCACGTAGCTTAACAAGTTTGCCTATTTTATTATATGAACTTTCAATAAAACTCTGCCCCCCATACCCGGGATTAACTGTCATTATCAAAACCAATTCAAGTTCAGGCAGAATTTCTTCAAGCAGATCAACCGGGGTATGTGGGTTAAGGGAAACGCCCGGTTTCATTCCCAGGTTTTTTATTACCTGTATTGTTCTGTGCAAATGTTTACAGGCTTCATAATGGACAGAAAGGACATCGGCACCTGCCTCATGAAATTCATTCAGGAATTTATGCGGTTCTATAATCATCAAATGTACATCAAGAGGTTTTGAAGCAAGTTTCTTAATATTCCTGATCAAATGAAAGCCAAAAGAAATATTTGGCACAAAAACCCCGTCCATGACATCAATATGAATCCAATCAGCTTCGCTGTTGTTTATCATATTTATCTCATTTTTCAAACAGCTAAAATCAGCAGTTAATATTGATGGTGCAACAAGATGGTTCATATTGATTTGTTTTTATTTAGAGACAAAAATAAAAAATCCCTGAAAATCAGGGAACTATTTTAACGAAATGTTTACCTGGTGTGTAATCTCCTCAAACCTCAAACCTCAAACCTCAAACCTCGAACTTCCCTTACCCCAGATATGTTTTCAGTATCCTGCTGCGGGTTGTATGCTTAAGTCTTTTTATTGCTCTTTCTTTGATTTGTCGCACTCTCTCCCTTGTAAGTTTAAATACCTCGCCAATTTCTTCCAGTGAATGCTGGTGTCGTCCTGCCAGGCCAAAATAGAGATTGATTATATCCGCTTCCCTGTTAGTAAGAGTTTTCAGAGTTCTTGCTATTTCTTTTCTAAGCGAGTCGGTAAGTAATTCTTTTTCAGGGCTCGGAGAGTCCTTACTAAGATATACATCATACATATTTCCGTCGTCGTCATGTCCAAGCGGGGCATCCATAGATATATGTCTTCCGGAGTGACGTATAACATCTTTTATATCTTCAGGTGCAAGTTCAAGTACCTGACCTACCTCACGGGCAGTAGGTTCTCTTTCATATTTTTGCTCAAGAGTGGCAAAGGTTTTATTAATCTTGTTTATAGAGCCTATTTTGTTTAGAGGAAGTCTGACAATTCTTGCTTGTTCGGCCAGTGCTTGCAAGATTGATTGCCTGATCCACCAGACAGCATAAGAAATAAATTTAAAACCTCTTGTTTCATCAAATCGCTGAGCAGCTTTAATAAGTCCTAAATTGCCCTCGTTGATCATATCCTGAAGACTCAGGCCCTGGTTCTGATATTGCTTTGATACAGAAACAACAAACCTGAGATTTGCTTCTACCAGAATTGTAAGTGCATCAATATCATCATTGTGAATTCTTCTGGCAAGTTTAACTTCCTCCTCTGCAGTTATAAGGTTAACCTTGCCAATTTCATGAAGATACTTATCAAGTGAGGCAGTTTCACGGTTTGTAACCTGTTTTATGATCTTTAGTTGACGCATAGATAAACCTATTGGTGATAAATGTATACGAATAATAAGTAAAAAGGTTTCATTATTGATAAAAAAATACATTTTATTGTTTTTTTTTTGTTAATTATTTCTAATTGTTTATACTTGCACAATATTTCCATTTACCGTATTACATTCCTTATAAGTTTTAATCCATTACATATTATCTCAAAACTATCTGAGAATTTCACAGAATTATTTTTATAAACCCATTTTTATACTAGATGTACGATATACTTGAATTGAATAATAAGAAAGTTTCTGAATTAAGGGAAATTGGTAAAACCCTTAAGATTAAGCGGGTTGATTCGTTACGTAAGCAAGATTTGATTTACAAAATTCTTGACGAACAGGCAATAACAGCTACTGATAAGAAAAAGCCCGAAGTAAGAAAGCCCGTTAGAAATGAAAAGCCCGAAGTAAGAAAGCCCGTTAGAAATGAAAAGGCTGATGTTAGAAAGCCAAAAAGAGAAAGAGTTCCCTTGCAGAAGCCAGTGAGAAAGGAATCTGATAAAAAATCATTTAGCACCGGGGATGACCATAAGCAAAGAGTTGCTAAACAAGATATTCCGGATTCTTCAGGGAAAAAGCAAGAATTTGATAAAAAACCCGGTAAGTTTCAGTTACCTGAGAAACCGGAAAATAGGATTGATTTCAAAAAAGCTGATACAAGAGAGTATCCGGCACCACCTCAGCAAAGAGAAAAGTCTAAAAGCAGGAAAGATTTTAAAAAATCCGATACTCCGGTCCCTGACCATATGCATCAACCACCGGAAAAATTAAATGGTAATAAGGATTTTAAAAAAGCAGGATCAACGGATCGTTTTCCCCAACAAAAGAAAAGAGCAGAAAAGGCTCAGGAAAAATATGATTTTGAAGGACTTATTTTAAGTGCCGGAGTGCTGGAGATAATGCCTGATGGATATGGGTTTTTACGTTCAGCCGACTATAATTATCTTAATTCACCCGATGATATTTATGTGTCACAATCACAGATCAAATTATTTGGACTAAAAACAGGTGATCTGGTTAATGGTAGTATTCGTCCTCCAAAGGATGGTGAAAAATATTTTCCACTTATTAAGGTTGAAGAGATTAACGGCAGGAGTCCGGACTATATCCGTGACAGGGAACCATTTGATTATCTCACTCCACTTTTTCCTAATGAGAAATTTATTCTTGCCGGATCAAGTGGGGACAATTTATCGGTAAGGATTGTAGATATGTTTTCTCCTATCGGAAAGGGACAACGAGGACTGATAGTAGCTCAGCCAAAGACAGGGAAAACAGTTCTTCTTCAGGAGATTGCCAATGCTATTGCCAGGTATCAACCCGAGGTTTATCTTATGGTTCTTTTAATTGACGAGCGACCTGAAGAGGTAACTGATATGGCAAGGAATGTGAATGGTGAAGTAATTGCCTCAACATTTGATGAACCTGCTGACAGACATGTTAAGGTTGCCAATATTGTGATTGAAAAAGCCAAGAGAATGGTGGAATGCGGTCATGATGTTGTTATATTGCTTGATTCGATTACCCGTCTTGCAAGGGCGTATAATACAATTGCTCCTACTTCCGGTAAAGTTTTGTCGGGTGGTGTGGATGCTAATGCATTGCATAAACCCAAGAGATTTTTTGGTGCTGCCAGGAATATAGAAAATGGTGGTTCGCTTACTATCCTGGCAACGGCTCTTACTGATACAGGTTCAAAGATGGATGATGTGATTTTTGAAGAATTTAAGGGTACAGGAAATATGGAACTCCAGCTTGACAGGAAACTTTCTAATAAACGGATTTTTCCATCTATTGATATTCCTGCTTCAAGTACAAGAAGAGAAGATCTGTTGCTGAACAAGGATCTGATGAATAAGATATGGATTCTCAGGAATTATCTTACTGATATGAACTCTGTTGAAGCTATGCAATTCCTTCGCGACCGTATTGCTCAAACCCAATCGAACGAAGAATTCCTGATATCTATGAACAGTGGGTAAGCCTATTGTATCATTATAAAAAGATTGACTTTTTTACAAATAGTATTTTGTGATAAATCTCATTTTTATCGCGGATGTTTTATCATATATTTGTGCTTCGATAATAAATATATTTAAAATCAGCTGAGCTTTTTTGAAAGAATTTAATTACTCTGCTGTTTTTACAGGTTTGGTTTTTAAAACTAATTGTATTATTCTACTTTTATATGATTTTTCAATAATAAAAATTAATTTATAAAATATTTAAGAGATTTAACATGACAAAAAAGAAAAGTTTTATCACATGTGATGGAAATACTGCTGCTTCGCATATAGCATATATGTTCAGTGAGGTTGCTTGTATTTACCCGATTACACCATCTTCCACTATGGCAGAAAACGTTGATGAATGGGCTGCCAATGGCAGGAAAAATATTTTTGGAGAGGAAGTTGAAGTATCTGAAATGCAGTCAGAAGGAGGTGCATCCGGTGCGGTTCATGGTTCACTGCAAGCAGGTGCTCTTACTTCAACTTATACTGCATCTCAGGGATTGCTTTTAATGATACCCAATATGTATAAGATAGCTGCAGAGCTTTTGCCTGGCGTATTTCACGTAAGTGCACGTAGTGTGGCTGCTCATGCTCTCTCAATTTTTGGCGATCATAGTGATATTTATGCAACCCGCCAGACAGGTTTTGCCCTGTTGGCAAGTGGCAGTGTTCAGGAAGTTATGGATCTTGCAGCAGTGTCTCATCTTTCTGCAATAAAAACCAGTTTGCCTTTTCTTCACTTTTTTGATGGATTCAGGACATCCAATGAGGTCCAAAAAATTGAAGATATTGACCAGGACGAACTTGCTAAACTTATTGATTATGATGCGCTTGGGAAATTCAGGAATAATGCTCTTAATCCTGAGCATCCTGTTACAAAAGGTACTGCTCAGAATCCGGATATTTTCTTCCAGGCTAAGGAATCAATAAACAAGTTTTATGAACCGGTACCTGACCAGGTTGAAGCATATATGCAGGAGATCAAAAAACTAACTGGCAGGGAATATCATCCTTTTAATTATTATGGAGCACCTGATGCCGAGAAGATTGTTATTGCCATGGGATCAGTTACGGACACTATCAGGGAAGTTGTGGATTGGATGAATAAAAAAGGAGAAAATGTAGGATTGATATCAGTTCATCTATACAGACCATTTTCAGAAAAATATTTCATGAAAGTTTTTCCTGAAACAGTGAAAAAAATTGCTGTATTAGACCGTACTAAAGAACCTGGTGCAAATGGAGAACCATTATATATTGATGTCAGGAATCTGTTTTACGGAAAAGAAAATGCACCTGAGATAATTGGGGGAAGATATGGCTTAAGCTCGAAAGACACAACACCGGCTCACATTATTTCGGTTTTTGATAATTTGAAGAAAAAAGAGTCAAAAAATCATTTTACTATCAGTATCGTTGATGATGTTACATTTACTTCATTACCAATACCTGAGGATGTAGTTGTTGCTCCTGAAGGAAGTTATGAAGCAAAATTTTATGGGATAGGAGGCGATGGAACTGTTGGAGCTAATAAGAATTCAATAAAATTAATTGGCGAGTCAACAGATAAATATTGCCAGGCATACTTTGAATACGATTCAAAGAAATCGGGTGGCAGTACAATTTCTCACCTGCGGTTTGGTGATAATCCAATACAGTCGATTTATTATGTAAACACTCCCGATTTTGTAGCATGTCATGTTCCGGCATATCTATGGAAATTTAATATTTTGAAAGGTATTAAAAAAGGTGGAACTTTCCTTCTTAACAGTATTTGGGATGAGGAGGAAACAAAGAATAAACTTCCTGATTCAATAAAGAAAATCCTCGCAGAAAAAGAGATTAATTTTTATATTATTAATGCCACAAATATTGCAGAAGAAATAGGATTAGGTAATCGAACCAATTCCATTATGCAATCAGCTTTCTTTAAAGTTTCTGAGGTGATTCCTTATGGTTCATCTGTGAAAGAGATGAAAAATTTGATTAAGAAGACATACAACATGAAGGGGGAGAAGATTGTTAATATGAATTGGGCCGCTGTTGATAGAGGTGGTGATGTGAATAAAATTGATGTACCTGCAGAGTGGAAAGACCTGAAACCTGAAGTTCTGGAAAAAAGGAATAATGTTCCTGAATTTGTACGTGATGTAGCAGACCGGATCAACCGTCTTGAAGGAGACCAGGTTCCTGTCAGTGCATTTGTTGGTAGAGAAGATGGTTCATTTCCGGCAGGGACTACACAGTATGAAAAACGTGGTGTTGCTGTTAATGTTCCTGAATGGATACCTGAAAATTGTATCCAGTGTAACCAGTGTGCTTATGTTTGTCCTCATGCTGCTATCCGTCCCTTCCTGTTAACAGATGAAGAATTGAAGAATGCTCCTGAGGGAACGGTAACAGTTGAAGGGAAAGGAGGAATTAAGGGATATCATTTCAGGATACAGGTAAGTACACTTGATTGTACAGGATGTGGTAATTGTGTTGATATTTGTCCGTCAAAAGAAAAATCACTTGTATTGAAACCTCTTGAAACTCAAACTGACGAAATTGAAAAGTGGGATTACCTGGACTTAAAGGTTGGATATAAGGAGAATGTGGTACCAAAGGATAAGACATTTAAAAACAGTCAGTTTGCTAAGCCTTTGTTTGAATTTTCCGGTGCATGCCCGGGTTGTGGTGAAACGCCATATATTAAGACGGTAACTCAATTGTTTGGCGACAGAATGATGATAGCTAATGCAACCGGTTGTTCATCAATATACGGTGGTACGGCACCTTCATCTCCTTATTGTACAAATGATGAAGGACATGGACCGGCATGGGCAAATTCGCTTTTTGAAGACAATGCTGAATATGGTTATGGAATGGCAAAAGGTGTTAACCAGTTGCGTAACAGAATTGCCTGGAAAATGAAAGATGCATTGAAAAATAATTTATCAGATGCTGCAAAAGATGCTTTCAAAGAATGGATTGATAATAAAGATGATGCTGAAGGATCACGGGACGCTTCAAAGAAAGTGCTTGACGTTCTTAAGGATGAAAAATCATCCGTTGTTAAAGAAATTCTTGATCTGAAGCAATACCTGGTTAAAAAATCCGTATGGGCATTTGGAGGTGATGGATGGGCTTATGATATTGGTTATGGAGGACTTGATCATGTTCTGGCGTCAGGTGATGATGTCAATATTCTTGTTCTGGATACCGAAGTTTATTCCAACACCGGTGGACAATCTTCAAAAGCAACCCCAATTGGAGCAGTTGCCAAATTTGCTGCTTCAGGGAAAAAAATCCGTAAGAAAGATCTTGGTGCAATGGCTATGACTTATGGCTATGTGTATGTAACACAAGTTGCTATGGGTGCGAGCCAGTCGCAATATTTTAAAGTGCTGAAAGAAGCTGAGGCTTATCCCGGACCTTCATTGATTATTGCATATGCACCTTGTATTGCCCATGGTCTTAAGAGAGGAATGCAACCACAGGCTGAAGAGAAAGCAGCAGTAGAAGCAGGCTATTGGCATTTATATCATTATAATCCATTGCTTGAGGCAGAAGGGAAAAATCCGTTTGTAATGGATTCGAAAGAACCTGACTGGGATAAATTCCAGGATTTCCTTAATGGAGAAGTTAGATTTGCCTCACTGGTAAAGTCGTTTCCCGATGAAGCAAAAGTTTTGTTCAAAGCGGCTAAAGAGAACGCTAAGTGGAGATATAACTACTACAAGCGCATGGCAGATACCAGTTATTCTAAGTAATATAATTTTTGTTGCTTTAAAAAGGGTGGCATTGCCGCCCTTTTTTTTTAACAATATGATTTTTATTATATTTGCATAACAATGATTAAATGCTTAAATGAACTCATAACCCGAAACTCGTAACATTTTGAAAGAATGAAGAAATAAGAAATGCGTAAGGTGAGTAGTTACAAATGAATTAATTGAGTAATAATATAAATCTATGGTTTGGGAAGGTATTTAGGAATAGATTATGGGGAAAAAAGAACCGGTTTAGCTGTATGTGACCCAACAAAAACAATTGCCAGTCCGTTTACTACAGTTTTAACAAACGATCTGCATTCATTTATTGAATCATATATGGCAGATGAAGATATTGAGGGGTTTGTTATCGGTTATCCACGCCAGATGAATAATGAACCATCTGAAGCAGTGAGATATATAAATCCCTTTGTAAGATATCTTGAAAAGAAATATTCAGATATTCCGGTTTTCCTGGTTGATGAACGGTTTACTTCCAAAATGGCTGTGCAGGCGATGGTTTTAGGTGGTATGAAAAAACAAAAACGCAGAGATAAAGCAAATGTTGACAAGATATCTGCAGCAATTATCCTGCAGTCATTTCTTGACCAAAAAGCTGCTAACACTTAAAATTATGGTTTTTCCAATATATGTATATGGACACCCGGTATTAAGAAAAGTAACGGGTATTATTGATAAGGATTACAAGGATCTGAAACAATTTATAGCCGATATGTTTGAGACAATGGATGATTCTGACGGAATTGGACTGGCATCTCCACAAGTGGGCAAATCTGTTCGGTTATTTATTGTCGATACTTCCACCCTTAAGGATGAAGATCCTTTACTTAAGGATTTTAAGAAAGTATTTATCAATCCATCGATTATTGAAAGAATCGGTGAGATTACTCCTTTTAATGAAGGATGCCTTAGTATTCCCGGAATCAGGGAAGATGTATCACGGGAATCAAAGATAAGGATATCATACTATGATGGGGATTTTAATTTTTATGATGAATGGTATGACGGAATACTTTCAAGAATTATCCAGCATGAATATGATCACCTGGATGGTATTTTATTTACTGATCATCTGGCTTCTTTAAAAAAACGCCTTTTGAAAAATAAACTAAATGGAATTTCAAAAGGGAAATTCGATGTTGATTATAAAACAGTTCTTCCAGGGAAGAGGGTAAGAAGTAAGTAACCAGTAACCAGCAACAAGTAACCAGTCTGAATGCTAAACCGTTTTTATAGCGAAGTACCTTTCCTGAGGCTTTTATTGCCGTTTAGTTTAGGAATATTATTAGGGTTTGCAACTCAGTTAGAAAGAAATTTTCTGATTGTTGTGTTTATATTTCTATTAATAGTTATTGGTGCCGACCTGATCTTAAAAGTTTCATCAAAATTTTCACATGAATGGATATACGGAATTTTACTTCAGCTAATCTTGTTTGTATCCGGATTATTAGTTGTTGAATTAAAAAGATCAGCTCCTGATTACAGGGATTACCTGAATGGGGAAAATCTGATAATAGCAGATTTAGTAGAGTTTCCTGAGGAAAAACCAAACACTTACAAGGCAATTGCCAGGGTAAGAGCAGTAAAGGATCAGGGGAGTTGGAAGCAAACAAGAGGGAGGTGTTTAATTTATTTTCGGAAAGATGATAATTCGGCAAAACTTATTCCGGGTAACAGGGTGATTTTTATTGCCTCCTTCAGCGAGATACCTTTTAACGGGAATCCATATGAGTTCAACTACAAAAAATATATGCACCGGCACAGTGTATATAAACAAATATTTCTTGAAACAGGAAGTTGGAAAAAGACAGGAGAGAATAAAGGAAGTCCATTGCTTCTCGTGGGGGTGAAGATGCAGAATCATTTGTTTCTGAAATACAGGGAATATGGTTTGAAGGGTGATGTGCTGGAGGTTGCAGGAGCCCTTACTTTGGGACTTAGAGAAAAATTGGGGGACGAAATTAAGCAATCGTACAGGGTTTCCGGTGTAGTACATATTCTTGCAATAAGCGGTTTACATATAGGTATATTATATATTGTATTATTCTATTCTTTATCATTTCTCAAAAGAAGGCGTTGGGGAAAAATTATTTTGGTACTGGTTATTATGGCTGCTTTATGGTTTTTTGCTTTATTAACGGGGTTATCCCCGTCGGTATTACGTGCAAGCACAATGTTCTCGTTTGTTCTTATAGGCCAGTCTCTTAGTCGTTATTCCAGCGTATATAACTCTCTGGCAATCTCCGCATTTATACTCTTGTTCATTAATCCTACACTGATTTTTAATGTTGGATTCCAGTTGTCTTATTGTGCTGTTTTAGGGATTGTTATTCTTCAACCACGTTTGCATAATCTTATGCGTAGCAGGTTATGGCTAGTTGATAAAATATCAGGTTTGGTTGCAGTATCCATTGCTGCCCAACTGGCTACATTTCCTCTGAGTTTATATTATTTTCATCAATTCCCTGTTTATTTCTGGCTTACCAATATTATTGTAATTCCTTTAGCAACATTGATACTTTATTTTGGATTCTTGTTTTTTATATTTTCATTCCAACCAATTATTGCCGGATTTATTGGGAAAGCGCAGGCATTATTAATAAGTGGAATGAATGTTAGTGTAGAGACAATAAGAGAATTTCCATTATCAATAATTGACGGAATCAATATTTCCGAGGCAGAGAGTTTAACTCTTTATTGTATCGTAATTTTTACAAGCTTATTTTTAATTCGAAAAAAAGGTGCATTTTTCCTGCCGGTACTTGGTTCTGTTTTACTTTTATTATCAATAAACCTGTATCAGCTGTACGGAATGCTTAGTCAAAAAAGTGTTGTATTATACAATATCAAGGGTGTTACAGCAATAAATTTTATTAATGGCAGAACAAGTTATATGGTTCATGATGCCGGTGAAAAAAACATGGAAAATCAGCTTAACTATTATACTGAAAATCATATGATTGCTTCAGGTATTAAAAAAGCAGTTATGTTTTCATTGGCATCTGTTTCGAAAGGCAGGACAATATTTTGCAACAACTCTCTTTTCCTTAATAAAGGATTTGTAAGTTATCATAATTTGCGTTTTTTCATTTATTCTGATAGTCTTCAAAATGTTTTTAACGATAGTAAAAAGGTAAATGTTGATTATCTTATTTATTCAAATCCTGATGGTATAAATATTAGTAATATAAAGAAAGGAATAGCCTTTAATAAGGTAATAATAAGCTCTGTAATACCTGAATGGAAATCTCGTTTGCTTCAGGAAGAATGTGACAGAAACAATTTTTCCTGTTACCGTATAAGAGATGATGGTCCCTGTATTTTTAGTTATAATAAGCAGAATTCATTTTGAATTATGAAAAATTCCTGTAAAAATATTGGTTAATTGTTTTGATTATCCTTTAATTTGCCAGACTGTTAAAGAATTATGAAAAATAAATCAATGAGGATTATTATTGGAGGTGCCGGGGAAGTTGGGACACATCTTGCAAGGATTCTTAGTAATGAGAACCATGATATTGTGGTTATTGATCCTGATGAGGAAAAGTTGCATTCAATTGACTCATCATTAGATGTTATGGTTATGGCTGGTTCGGCTACTTCAATTGAACTTCTTGAAGAATCGGGAATAAAAAGGGCTGATTTATTTATTGCTGTTGCAAATACCGAGCACACAAATATTACAGCTGCTATTCTTGGAAAAAAACTAGGCGCTAAAATGACAGTTGCCCGTATTGATAATAATGAGTATCATAAGGGTTCAAACATTGAGCTTTTCAGAAGCCTGGGAATTGATTATCTTATTTATCCGGAAAAGATAGCCTCACGCGAGATAATTGGTTTGTTACGTAAAACAGGAACGACTGAGTTTATTGACTTTACAGGGGGGATGCTTTCTTTGTTCGTTTTGAAACTTGAAAAAGAAGCACTTATTATTAATAAGACATTGCAGGAAGTTACACAGAATGAAAGTACCCTTAATTACAGGGCAGTGGCTATTACCCGCGATGGGGAAACAATTATACCACGTGGTGGTGATAAGTTTGAACTGCATGATACGGTATATGTTGTATCAAACAAAGCCGGGTTAAAAGATGTTCTGAGATATTCCGGCAAGCAACATTATGGTATAAGGAATCTTATGATACTTGGAGGTAGCCGGATTGGTAAGCTTACTGCTTTAAGGCTTGAAAACGAATACCAGATAAAACTTATTGAGATTGATAAGGTTAAAAGTATACAACTAGCAGATATTCTTGAAAATACGCTTGTGATAAATGGCGATGGCCGTGATGTTGACCTGCTTAATTCCGAGGGATTGCAGAACATGGATGCTTTTATTGCAGTTACAGGTAATTCTGAAGCAAATATTCTCTCTTGCCAGCTTGCCAGGAAAATGGGTGTAAAGAAAACTATTGCCGAGGTTGAGAATATAGAATATATTAATCTTGCCGAGAATATGGGAATTGATACGATAATAAACAAGAAACTTATCACTGCCAGCCGGATATCACGATTTACTATGAGTGCCAATGTTTCCATGATCAAGTGTCTTACTGGTACTGATGCTGAGGTACTTGAGTTTGTTGCAAAACCCAAATCGAAAATAACAAAAGGTTCTCTGCAGGATATTAATTTTCCTAAGGATGCCCTGATAGGAGGTATTATCAGAGGTAAAACAAGTTTTATTGCTACGGGTAAGTCCAGGGTTGAAGCAAATGACCG
The DNA here is from genome assembly GCA_021163295.1 of Bacteroidales bacterium. GTDB lineage: Bacteria > Bacteroidota > Bacteroidia > Bacteroidales > VadinHA17 > JADFUQ01. The sequence goes on along the minus strand of JAGGXD010000186.1, from coordinate 64,869 downwards.
GGTTGTTGTTTTTGCCCTTCCGCCTGCTATAAACAAAATTGAAAGTTTCTTCTAGTATAACTATATAATGATAAATTTCAGGATTATCTTAAAAGTACTGGGATTGCTTCTCTTACTGGAAGGGCTTTTTATGCTTTTCGCAGTTCCTTTTTCTTTGTATTATCATGATCCTGACCTGTTTCCTATAATGATTTCTTCAGGTATCTCTATTTTGTCCGGAGGTCTTGCATGGATATTTTTTTTAAAGGCACCAATAAATTTTGGTAAGCGTGAAGGGTATATTATTGTTGCATTTGCCTGGATTATTTTTTCTTTTTTCGGTAGTCTCCCATTCGTACTTAGTGGTGAGATCCCTGATTTTACAGATGCATTTTTCGAAACTATGTCAGGTTTTACAACTACCGGTGCATCAATTCTTAATGATATTGAATCGATGTCGCACGGGTTATTGCTTTGGCGTAGTATGACACAGTGGATAGGTGGTATGGGAATTATTGTCCTTTCAATTGCTATTCTGCCTATTCTGGGTATCGGGGGTATGCAATTATTTGTCGCTGAAGTTCCGGGACCAACACCCGATAAACTTCATCCCAGAATAAAAGCTACTGCTACTCGCCTTTGGGGTATTTATATAATTTTTACCGGACTTGAAGCTATATTATTGTTGTGCGGGGATATGAACTTGTTTGATGCTATTAATCACTCATTTACAACTATGGCAACCGGTGGTTATTCAACTAAACAAGCAAGTATAGCATTTTATGCCTCACCTTACATCCAGTATGTTATTACGTTTTTTATGTTCCTGGCAGGTACAAACTTTACGCTCTCATACTTTGCACTTCACTTTAAGTTTAGAAAAGTATGGAAGAATGAAGAATTTCGCTTCTATGTTGGGCTGTTGCTGGGTATTACTTCTATTGTGTCGATGGTTCTTTATTTTACTGAAAATCTGTCTGTTGAAGGATCATTCAGGAATGCAGTATTCCAGGTTGTTTCAATTGTAACAACTACCGGGTTTGTGACAGCAGATTATTCCAGGTGGGTTCCATTTTTATGGGTAATTATTCTTATGCTCATGTTCACCGGTGGTTCTGCAGGTTCAACAGGTGGAAGTATTAAGATGATGAGGATACTTTTGTTATTAAAGAATAGCTGGCTTGAATTGAAAAGGATGATCCATCCGAATGCAGTATTGCCTGCCAGGTTTAATCATCGGTCTGTTTCTTCGCAGATTATCTCAAATATTATGGCATTTATAATATTCTATTTACTAATTACTGTTTTTGGAGTAATTGTTATTTCATTTCTGGGTTATGATCTGGATTCATCTTTTGGGGCTGTAGCAGCTACTCTTGGCAATATAGGGCCGGGGATAGGGGCAGTAGGACCTGCTGAAAATTACTCTCATATCCCGGTTTTCGGAAAGTGGTTCCTTTCATTTCTTATGTTATTGGGCCGGCTTGAATTGTTTACAATTCTTGTAATATTCTCACCATCATTCTGGAAGAAGTAGGCCAATTGTAAAGTCTTAACCCCTGACTTGTCCTAATCCTTCTCTTACAACTACAGGTTCGTCACCTGTGCAATCAATTACTGTTGATGCCTCATTTTTCCCATAGCCGCCATCAATAACGATATCAACCAAATCCCTGTATTTTTCGAATATCAACTCAGGATCAGTAGTATATTCAATAACATCATCAGGGTCGTGGATTGAGGTTGTAATAATTGGTCTTCCCAAGCGGCGGACTATTTCGAGTACAATATTATTATCAGGGATCCGTATCCCAATGGTTTTCTTTTTGGTTTTGAAAATTTTAGGTACCTGATTATTAGCGTGCAGGATAAATGTAAAAGGACCGGGAAGGTTCTTTTTCATTAATTTGAAAATATCGTTATTAACTTGTTTTGTGTACTTTGAAAGGTGGCTTAAGTCATGAAAGATAACAGAGAAGTCGGATTTTGACGGATCTACTCCCTTGATACGTGCCACTTTCTCAACAGCACGGTGATTTTTTAAATCACATCCCAGTCCGTAAACAGTATCGGTAGGATATATTATCAGCCCACCATCATCAAGTGTTTTTACTACTTCTTCTAAAAGCTTTTCGCTAGGATTTTCCGGGTAAATTTTAACCAGCATCTTGTAATAATTGTTTAAAGAAAGGCAAAAAGCTTAACTTTCAACTTTCAACTTTCAACTTTTTACTCCAAAAAAAGTGGGTAAGCTACTTATATCGCACCGCTACAACCACTTACCCTTGCTACCTTCCGGTCCTGGGGGAGTTCAGCAGGAGCTGGCCGTATAAGACTTACCCGGTACAAAATTAGTAACTTTTATTCATACTGCAAACTGATACTGATTCTTATTGTCTGTTTATTAAAAATGTGCAAAAAAGTTTATATTTGTCAGGTATAACAAAAAACTATTAATTATGGAAAAGAAAGTTTCAGTTTGGCAAGCAACTTTAAATTCAGGTCTGATTCTTGGACTTGCACTCGTTATTTACACTCTCCTTTTATATTTTCTTGATCAAACCTTTAATAAAACATTAGGCTATATTTCTATCCTGATCATTATTGCCGGTTTGGTGCTTGGGGTCAAATCATTCCGCGATGACGCAAGAGGGGGAATAATGTCGTATGGTCAGGGTGTAGGTGCCGGAACAGTAATTGGCTTATATGCCGGGATAATCGGGGCAATATTTACATATTTGTTATATGAAGTCATTGATACTGACCTGATGGGTAAATTGCTGACTTATACTGAAGAAAATCTTATTAAAAGTGGCAGAGTTCCTGAAGAGATGATTGACCAGACAATGGAGATGCAGAAGAAATTTATGGCACCATGGATATTGTCTATAGGTGCGGTTATTAATTATGTGTTTTTCGGTGTCGTTGTTTCCCTGATCACTTCTATTTTTCTTAAGAAAGAAGGCAACCCTTTTCAACAGGAAACAAAAGAACCTGAAGAAAAAGCTGAATAGTATAGGTTTACTTAATTTATGGATATTACAGTAGTAGTTCCCCTTTTCAATGAGGAAGAATCACTTCCTGAATTGGTAAGTTGGATTGAGAATGTGTGTGTTAGCCAGAAGTTTTCATTTGAGATAATATTAGTCGATGATGGAAGTACTGACTTGTCATGGACGGTTATTGAGAAATTAACATCAGAAAATAGTTTTGTCCGGGGTATTAAATTCAGAAAAAACTATGGTAAGTCGGCTGCTCTCCACAGTGGCTTCTGCTCTGCAAATGGGAATGTGGTTATTACTATGGATGCTGATTTGCAGGATAGTCCTGATGAAATCCCAGGGTTGTACAGTATGATAATAAAGGAGAATTATGATCTTGTTTCCGGTTGGAAAAAGAAACGGTTTGATCCATTTACCAAAACACTGCCAAGCAAATTCTTTAACAGAACAGCCCGCGGTGTAACCGGTATTCCTTTACATGATTTTAATTGTGGACTAAAAGCATATAAAAAGGAAGTAATAAAAAATATTGAAGTTTTTGGTGAAATGCACAGGTACATTCCTGTCCTTGCCAGGCAGGCAGGGTTTACAAAAATTGGAGAAAAAGTGGTACAGCATCAAAAAAGGAAATATGGTGTTACGAAATTTGGAATAAACCGGTTTTTAAAAGGATTCCTTGATCTGTTGACAATCAGTTTCTTCTCAAGATATGGTAAGCGGCCCATGCACCTTTTTGGTACCATGGGAACCCTGATGTTCCTTATTGGATTTTTGGCAGCCGGATGGCTTGGCGGGGTAAGAATATATCAAACTGTAAATAACATTGCAGCCGGCAGGGTTACTGCAAGTCCGTATTTCTATCTTGCGCTTACAGCAATGATAATTGGAACACAACTGTTTCTTGCAGGATTCCTGGGTGATCTCATCTCACGGATATCCCCTCAACGCAATCAATATCAGATAGAAAAAGAGATTAACTGAAATATTCCAAGGCCTTCTTATAGTCTTCAGGTACCCCAATATCAATAAATGGAGCCTCTGAAATATAACCGTGGAAGTTGAGCCTGTTGCACATTACCTGAAGAAAGTCTGTCTCGAATGAAAACTTATTACCAGGAGAATATTCTTGAAAAACCGATCGGTTAACAACATACACACCGCCATTTATCAACCCTTTTTCTGTAAATTTCTTTGGTATAAATTCTGTAATTTTTGTTCCGTTTAACTTCACAGAACCATACCTTCTGAATTTCTCCATTGGTAATAGCGACAAAGTAATATTAGCTTTTTCTTCAACATGTAAATGGTGAAGTTTATCAAGATCGACATCATAAAAAGTATCGCCATTAATGAGAAAAAAGTGATCATTATTTATATGATCCATGGCATTTCTTATTCCTCCTCCGGTGCCAAGAGGTTTATCTTCAATGGCATATAATAGCTTTATTCCTTTATAATTATCACCGAAATAATCGAATATATTTTGGTATTTATATCCGACTGAAAGCACAGCTTTTTTTATTTTGAATTTAACCAGGTAGGAGAGGAGGTATTCCAAAAAAGGCTTACCATGAATTGGAGCCATTGGCTTGGGAATGTCACTGATAACACTCTTTAACCTGGTTCCCAAACCACCTGCAAGTATAATTACTTCTTCAGTCATTTCACACTCCCCACGTTTTCAGACCTGTTTTAGTGAATTCATATTCCTGTACATGTCCGCCGTTCTTATTTAGTACTTCAATTACATTGTGGCGTGTATTGCCGGGGCAATAGAAAAACATATATCCCCCTCCGCCGGCACCTGATATTTTCCCTCCTGTTGCACCTGCTTTTAGTGCTCTTTCATAAATAGATTCGAGAGCCGGATTGCTAATATTTTCTGCCATTTCACGTTTATAATGCCAGCTGCTATGCAGTATCCCGCCAATTTTATCAAGCTCGTTTTTCAGCAGGGCTTCTTTCATTTGTACAGCAAGTTTTTTTATGTTGTGCATTGCTTCAACAGAACTTTTTTTCTGCTTTTTTACATTTTTTACCTGCTCATTGATGATTGTGGATGAGAACCGGCTGGATTCGGTATTAAAAAGCACCATTTTATAAGCTAACTCGTCTGTTACCTGCTCTTTAATTCTTAACGGATTTACAATGACTTTTTCATCTTTATAGAACTCCATGAAATTAACACCCCCGAAAGTAGCTGCGTACTGATCCTGTTTTCCCCCCGCCATTTCAAGATCTATTCTCTCTATCTGATAGGCAAGGTTGGCAAGATCATATTCTCCGAGTGGCAATTTAAGCCATTCACAAAAAGCACCCAGTATAGCAATTACCAGGGTAGATGAGCTGCCTAATCCGGATCCCGGAGGGGCATCAACATGGGTGATCAATTCGAATGACAGGGGAGTATGTGTAAAATCTTTGACAATACGATTATATATGCCTTTTACCAGGTCAAGTGTTCCATCAGGGTTTAATATTTTTGTGCTTTTGAGTGAAACAAGTTTTTTCCTGTCAATGGAATTTAATATAATTTTCCCATCTGTACGTGGAATAAGTGTTGCATATGCGAATTTATTGATAGTTGCATTTAGTATTGCACCTCCAAACAGATCGGAGAAAGGAGACACATCTGAACCTCCTCCGGCAAGTCCAAGTCGTAATGGGGCTTTACTTCTTATTATCATTATGCTGATTGTTTATCGATTTATAAATTGTTTCAATTGTTTCAACCATTCGCGACCAGGAGTATTTTTTCTTTTCGATTTTTATATTTTCAATAAAATCTTTTGAACGATTTTCGCTAAAAAATGCATGAATTGCTTTTGCAATGGCTGCCGGGTCCTGCTGAACCACATAACCGGTTTTTCCATCGGGAACAATTTCAGCCAATCCGCCCACATCAGTTACTATCATTGGTTTGTTGAAATGGTAAGCTATCTGTGTAACCCCACTTTGTGTAGCAGATTTGTAGGGTTGAACAACAAGATCTGAAGCACAGAAATAGTTTTTCACATCCCTGTCGGCAATAAAATTGGTTTTAAGTATCACCCGGTCTTCAATTTTTAGCTGTTTAATAAGGTCATAATAAGGATCAGGCTTTGTATAAAATTCTCCGGCTACAAGTACTTTTACAGGTAAATCTTTGACCTCCTTTTCAGCTATGGCTTTTAATAAAAGATCAAGGCCCTTATAATCGCGAATAAAGCCAAAGAACAATATATATTTATATTGACCGGGTAAACCGAGTTTATTCAGTGCTTCTTCTTTTGACAGTTTATCACCAAAATTATCAAACAATGGATGAGGGGAAAGAGCTGTTGGTTTTTCCGGATCAACATTCTTTATATCCCCGAGAACCGGTTCTGACATAGCAATGTATGCATCAATTGGTTTTACAAAATAACGGTTTAATAATTTATCACCCGGTCTCTTCTCATGCGGAATCATATTATCAACAATAGTAATAATACGGGTTTTCTTATTTTGCTTGATGATCCTGGCAATGGTGCCAAAACATGGAGCCATAAATGGGATCCAGTATTTAAAGATAACCAGATCGGGTTTTTCCCTTTTAATTTTCCGGCCCAACCATATCCAGTTAAATGGATTTATTGAATTTAAAGTTCGTTTAATGGAAAGATTTTCGGGGGCATCCCACGATGCAAACTGACTTTTTCCGGGGAATAAGAATCCCGGATACTGAAGTTTGAATGTGTGTATGGTTACCTCTTCGCCATTGTTCATAAATTCCGTAGCCAGTCTTTCATTATATGCCGCAAGTCCGCCCCGGTAAGGATAAGCTGTTCCTATGATCAATATCTTTTTCAAGAAGGAGTAATTTTAATGTGCTGTAAATGTATAAATTTTGAGTCTACTCCGAAAGTATAAGAAGCCACGAATGCACGAATTTCAATATTAATAGTATTATTTTCCTTATTCTTTGCGGCTTAGCGACTTTGCGAGAGATCTTATAAATTAAGTTTCTTTGTGTATCAATTCGAGTATTTTATCTATATGAAAAGGTTCAAACCAGTGGATATTTTTATCTTTCTGGAACCAGGTGATCTGCCGTTTGGCGTATCGCCGTGTATTGCGTTTTATCAATTCAATTGATTCAGCAAGATTTATCTTTCCGTCAAAATGGTCAAACAGTTCTTTGTAGCCTACGGTATTAAGAGAATTTAAATTCCGGTATTGGTAAAATTTCTTTGCTTCCTCCACAAGGCCGGCTTTTACCATCTTTTCTACCCGGTTGTTGATCATTTTATATAGTTCTTTTCTTTTCCTGTTCAGCCCGATTTTTAGTATTTTAAAATCCCGCTTTTTGTTTTTATATGTAAGAAAATAGGAATATGGTTTTCCGGTTGATAAGCAAATTTCCACTGCCCGCTGAATACGCTTGGGGTTTTTCAGATCGACTTTTTTATATGATTCAGGATCGAGAAGCCGAAGATCGTTCCTAAGACTGCTAACCCCTTCACTATTTAACTTTTCCTCAACTTTTCTTCTTATTTCAGGATCTACATCAGGAATATCATCAATCCCCTCACAAACAGCATCGATATAAAGTCCGGAACCACCGGTCATTACTACCTTTTCTCTTACAGGGAATAGTTTTTTCAGTAAAGAAATAACTTCTTGCTCATATATGTTTGCACTGTAATAGTCGTGTATTGACTTATGTTGAATAAAATAGTGTTTAACTTTTTTTAGTTGAGATGGGGCAGGAACAGCAGTTCCAATATTAAGCTCCATGAAAACCTGTCTGGAATCTGCTGAAATAATGTATGTATCAAGATCGGTTGCAACCTTTATAGCAACTTCAGTTTTTCCAATACCTGTTGGTCCGAGTATAACGATTAAAAGATTTGACATTATTGTTTTCTCATAACTGGAAGTAAAAATGCAATTGTATCTATGTTATCCGCGTATTCCCAGACCTCGGGATTTTGTGCCTTTCCGGAAGGTATTGCGTTGAAGTCAGGGTTGCCTGATACAATACACTGGATAATATCCCGGTTATCTTTGAAATGTGATTTTAATAATTCATTACTGTTATAGTACTGGTAATGTAATACACTTATGGGAGAAGGTATAGACTCATCCTCCTTTAATAATACAAAGCCATTATCTTCATGTATAATTTGATTCATTAGTAATATTGAACGATTGTATTTGTAATTATTAGCGTATTTAGGGTGGTCAATAATAAATACAAAAGGTTCTATTGCATTGAAAAACAGATTGAAATCATATCCGTCAGGGATATATAATTTGGATACACTCCTGCACCCTAATCCAAAATAACGGAAAATATCATCGCCCAGTAACTGTAATTCCTGCTTTGTTTCTGACCCATCCAGAATGGCAACTGAATTCCTGTTTTTCCTGATGATATTTGGAGAATTGCCAAAATAATAATCGAAATACCTTGCCGTATTGCCGCTTCCGGTTGCAATAATCACGTCATAATCTGAATTAAGTTTATCGACAAATTGAATTGAATCCCGGAAGGCGGGATATATTTCCATAAGGACATCTGCAATAAGAGGAAGTAAAATATTATCTTTTGATGAAAGTTTTCCGGTGAATTTGTTTCCTGAAATAAGAACTGACAGAAAATCATGAAAACCTACTAAAGGAATATTCCCAGCCATTACTACACCGGCAGAGATATTTTTCCTGGTGTTTTTTAGTTCAGGGTATTGTTCTATCCATTTTTGAAGCTTGAATTTTTCAAGCGACCTGCCTATACAGTTTACTGCCTGTCGCACAAATTTTTCTATAAACCAGGGGTTGTTATGATTGGCCTCCCTGATGGCTGATTCAAACCGGTTGAAGTATTTTGTGTTTAACCTGTTTGTGTCCTGAACATTTGAGCCTGATATTTCAAATTGTTTTAAAAATTCCCCAAGTCTGGCAAATGCCTCTATCCGGTTTTCCAGTTCCATACCTGTTATATATCTGAATAAAGGTATGAATTATTAGTTTGATTAGAAAGATATAAGGTTTTTCTTTAGCCGGTTTTTTACCGGAATAACTTTTTCCGCCGATTCGTTTTTTTTTATTTCAGACAATAAAAATACTATTGCAGTACAAACATTATTGGGAAAGTGAAAGCAACATTCACCACTTGTCCCCTTTGTTTCCCGGGTATCCATCGCGGACTGGATTTAACAACCCTGATGGCTTCTGCATTTAGCAGGGGGTCTGCTCCTTTCTCTATTTCAACATTTTTTACATCTCCATTCTTGTCTACAACAAACTGAACAAACACTTTGCCATTAATACCTTTTTTTGCAGCTTCCTCCGGGTAGCTTAAATTATACATAACATAATTCCGAAATGCATCCATGCTCTCAAGTGAATCGTGAGGGAATATGGGCATATCTTCGACAATAAAAAAAATTTCTCCTTCAGGTATTTCTTCCTTCACAACAGGTTTTTCCTGTTTTATTTTCTCCACAGGGATAACTTTTTTCTCCGGTTCGGTTTTTTCCGGTTCCTGAAGAGCAAACTTAACCGGGAAAGTGAAGGCAACATTTACCTCCTGTCCCCTTTGTTTTCCGGGCATCCATTGCGGACTGGATTTAACAACCCGGAGAGCTTCTGCATCGAGAAGCGTATCTGCTCCTCTCAGAATTGTTGTAGTTGTTACATTACCCTGTTTATTCACTACGAATTGGATATAAACAACACCTTCAATACCTTTTTTTGCAGCAATTTCAGGATATTTCAACTGCTTCATAACCCAATCTCTAAAACCGTTAAGTCCTTTTTCCTGAAAACTTGGCATCTCTTCAACTATAAAGAAAATTTGTTCAGGTATAGTTGTATCCTGATCTTGTGTGGTAATTGGTTGCGTATTATTCATCTCTTTATCAACGGAATTATCTAATAAATCATTGGGTTCCGTCCCTCGTGTAAAGGAGAATGTCATTACCAGTATAGCTGCTATTGGCAGAACGAATAATGATTTGATTATCGTTCTTTTTTTTGATTCAATTTTTGTCATCATGGTTATTCGTTTTTTAGTTAATGAATTGGTTAACAGATGATGAACTACCTGAAAGAACTGGTTGCCAAAAACCTGTTGTAAAATTAGTTGTTGGTAGTTCAGTTTGTTTTCCCCGTTCTTTATAACTCTTAAATCAGCTTCGTATTCATGTATTTCACGGAGTGCCAGTTTGTAAAACCAGATAAATGGGTTAAACCACTGGATAATACAAATTGTCTCAAGCAGAATTATATCCAGGGTGTGAAGTCTCCTGGCATGTTCTCCTTCATGATACAGTACATTCTTCAGTTCATTTTCCTGTATCTTTTCGGGATTAATGAAAATAAAGTTGAAAAATGAGAAAGGGGAGAGATTATTATCAATCGGTACAATTTTGTAACCGTGTAATTTCCTGGTGCCGTACTTCTTCAACAATTTGAATATCTGGAAGAACTGCACAAAAAACTTCAGGGAAAAAAAGATCACTCCTGAAAAATATATGAAATAGATGATCTGGATCAGGCTAATGCTTTGAATTTTTTCAGCATGTACCGTTTCCGGGCTAACCACCAACGGATCCATAATAAAGCGGTTAAAAACATATACTATTGAACCCTTTTCAGCATGACCTGTAATAGTGATCCGGATAAACGGTATTATCAGGGCAAGTAACAGCGTGGAAACCAGAATGATCCGGTTCAGGGAGAAATAGGTCTCTTTTCTTAACAGGAACCAGTAAAAGATATATAATACCGACAGGCTTATGCCTGATTCATATAGAAAAATACCAAATTCATTCATATTTCAATCTCCTTTCTGCTTTTGGATCTCTTTTTCCATGATCTTCATGATCTCTTCCATTTCATTTACACTAATACTTTGTTCTTTAGCGAAGAAAGAGACCATATTCTCAAAAGAATTACTGAAATAGTTATTCACAAAACTTTTCATATGCACTTTGGTATAGTCCTCTTTTTTTACAAGAGGATGATACCTGTGTGATTTACCGAATGCGGTATGAGCAACGAACCCCTTTTTCTCAAGAATTCGTACAATGGTTGAAACTGTATTGTACGCCGGTTTGGGGTTAGGAAGTTTATCGATAATCTCTTTTACGAAAGCTTCGTCAAGCTCCCATAATATCTGCATAATTTGTTCTTCGGCTTTTGTAAGTTCTTTCATACTTCAAATGTATAACTAAATATTTAGTTATACAACTAAAAGCTTAGTTATTTTTAAATTAATTTGTTATTGGTTTGGTTAATAGGAAGATATGCTGCAAAATTCAACCACTCACACACTAACTCGTAACACGTAACCCGTAACCCGCAACACTTCATTACTTCATTATTCGATATTCGTTAATCGCTATTCGTTATTCTCTTCTTCACTTAAATAATTATTCATTCAGTTTCCTTATAAGGTTCAGTGCAGATCCTGCCTTAAACCATTCAATCTGGTTTTTATTATACGAGTGGTTTACTTTTATTTGGTCTGTTGTACCCTCAATATGATTAAGAAACACAGAGAGTGGCTTTCCGGGGGCAAATTCGGTGAGACCTGTAATTTGGAAAGTATCATCTTCCTGTACTTTATCATAGTCATCAGGATTATCGAAGGTAATTGCGAGAACACCCTGCTTTTTAAGGTTTGTTTCATGAATCCTTGCAAAAGATCTTACCAGGACAACTTTAACATTCAGGAACCGTGGTTCCATAGCTGCATGTTCTCTTGATGATCCCTCGCCGTAATTTTCATCACCAACAATAACAGTTCCTATACCTGCTTTTTTATATGCTTTAGCAACTTTTGGTACCTCTTCATAATCTACAGTGAGCTGGTTTTTAATATAGTTGGTTTTATCGTTAAAATAGTTCACTGCTCCGATAAGGAGATTCATAGAGATATTTTCCAGGTGTCCGCGGTACCGTAACCATGGTCCTGCCATTGAAATATGGTCGGTTGTACATTTCCCTTTTGCTTTAATAAGCAGGTTAAGGTCTTTCATATCATTTCCATCCCATTCACTGAAAGGTGTAAGTAATTGAAGTCGTTTGGAGTCGGATTTAACATTAATTACTACTCCACTTCCATCTTCAACTGGGTGCTGGTAACCCCTGTCTTCAACTTCAAAACCCGCAACCGGAAATTCCAGTCCTTCAGGTTCACTGAGTTTCACTTCATTCCCATCTTTATTTATAAGTGTACCTTTAATTGGATTAAATTTAAGGCTGCCGGCAATGGATAAAGCAGTTACAATTTCGGGGGATGCAACAAAGCCATAAGTATTGGGATTTCCATCATTCCTTTTAGCGAAGTTCCGGTTAAAAGATGTGATAATAGAATTTTTTTCTTCTTTTTCGGCACCTTCACGTTTCCACTGACCAATACATGGACCGCAGGCATTTGCAAGAACGACACCGCCTATTTTTTCAAAAATATCTATAAATCCATCCCGTTTAATGGTAAAACGTATCATTTCCGAGCCGGGGGTAACAGTAAATTCCGATTTTACGTTTAATTTTTTATCAATTGCCTGTTGGGCAATTGAAGCTGACCTGGTAATATCTTCATATGATGAATTAGTACATGACCCGATCAACCCGACATCCAGTTTTTCAGGGAAGTTGTTATTATCAACCGCATCTGCAAATTCAGACAGGGACCAGGCACGATCCGGAGAAAATGGTCCGTTAATATGTGGTTCCAGATCTGACAGATTGATCTCAACTACCTGATCGAAATATTTTTCAGGATCTTCATAAACTTCCTTATCCCCTGTGAGCAGATCAGCGGAATTATTGGCAGCATCTGCAACATCATCCCGGCCGGTTTGTCGCAGGTATTCTTCCATTTTACTATCGTATCCGAATAAAGATGTTGTTGCTCCGATTTCAGCACCCATATTACAAATAGTACCTTTACCTGTTGCTGAAATACTTTTTGCTCCTTCACCAAAATATTCCACAATACATCCCGTTCCACCTTTAACAGTAAGCAGCCCTGCAACTTTAAGTATCACATCTTTTGCTGATGTCCAGCCACTAAGTTTCCCGGTAAGTTTTATCCCAATTAATCTTGGGAATTTACATTCCCATGGCATACCGGCCATAACATCAACGGCATCTGCACCACCAACACCAATAGCTACCATTCCTAAGCCACCGGCATTAGGAGTATGGGAGTCTGTTCCAATCATCATTCCACCGGGGAATGCATAATTTTCCAGAATTACCTGGTGAATAATTCCGGCACCCGGTTTCCAAAAGCCGATTGAATATTTGTTGGAGACTGATGCAAGAAAGTCATAAACTTCTTTATTAGTAATATTAGCGTTGTTTAAATCAGTTTCAGCTCCGGTTTCTGCCAGGATAAGGTGATCACAATGGACAGTAGCAGGAACTGCAGTTTTTTCTTTACCTGCCTGCATAAACTGCAAAAGTGCCATTTGAGCAGTGGCATCCTGCATTGCTACTCTATCTGGTTTAAAATCAACATAATCATTTCCGCGGTCGAATATTTTATTTTTGAAATTATTCTCTGTATGGGAATAGAGAATCTTTTCAGCAAGAGTCATTGGTTTGCCGATAATTTTTCTTACAGATTCAATATTTTTCTTATAACCAGCATATACTGTTCGAATCATCTCAATGTCAAAGGTCATAACGTATTGGTATTTAAGTTTATAATAAAATACTTTAATAAAATTTAAAACAAGTAAATCTACTAATATATTCTTTGTTTTTTGTAAACGTGATTAAATTAATTGATTTAATTTTCTTACTTTTATTCTCTGAAAAGAAAAATTAATGTAGTTCCTTTTAGCAGGATTTGATAATTTACAACTATGAAAATAGGTTTATTCAGAGAAAACCTCAGGGTATCAATTCAATCGGTAAAGACAAACAAGGTACGGACTATATTGACTATTTTAATTATTGCCTTTGGAATAATGGCCCTGGTGGGGATACTTACAGCTATTGATTCTATCAAGAATTCAATAACACAACAATTTACAATGCTTGGTGCAAATTCCTTTACAATTGAGAGCAGGTCAATGAATATCCAGGTAGGTGACAAGCGTTACAGGAAAAAGAATCACCCTTACATTTCGTATCAGGAAGCAAAAAAGTTTAAGGATGATTTTATTTTTCCCGGTGCAGTTTCAATTTCAATATATGCTTCAGGTATGGCTACAGTAAAACACAAATCTGAAAAAACAAATCCAAATATCCAGGTTCTGGGCAGTGATGAGAATTATTTGAGGGTTTCAGGCAAGAAATTATCAAGAGGAAGGAATTTTTCTTCTTCGGAAATTGAGACAAATAGAAACTTTGTCATTGTTGGCTCTGAAATTGTTAATGATCTTTTTAAAGATTCTGAAAATCCGTTAAATAAAGTTATTTCAGTAGGAAACGGTAAGTATAGAATAATTGGAGTACTTGAAACCCAGGGTTCAAGTATTTTTGGGGATGAAAGGTTGTGTATTTTACCGGTAACCAATGTTCGGCAATATTTTTCGCGTCCCAGGATGTCATTCAAGATAAATGTCCTGCCCGATGATCCAAAACTTTTGGATGTTATGGTTAGTGAAGCAGAGGGGGCTTTCAGGGTAGTTAGGGGCCTCACCGCCAGGGATGAGAGTGATTTTAACATTACTCAAAGTGACAATCTGGTAAAAATTCTGATTGAAAGTATGGGGAAAGTAAGTGTAGCTGCATCTATTATTGGGTTGATAACTCTACTTGGGGCTACGGTTGGATTGATGAATATAATGCTTGTTTCTGTTACTGAAAGAACAAAGGAGATAGGTATTAGAAAAGCTATCGGAGCAAAGGCACAAATGATCAAGCAACAATTCTTATTTGAAGCAATATTAATTGGTCAGATGGGCGGGGTTGTTGGGATTATTCTGGGTCTGCTTGTTGGTAATCTTATGTCAGTTCTTCTCAAATCATCTTTTGTTGTTCCATGGATATGGATTTTTAGCGGGGTTGCGGCATGTTTTATTGTTGGATTAGTTAGTGGATATATACCGGCAGTTAAGGCTTCTAAACTTGATCCGATAAAAGCATTGCATTATGAATGAAGAAATGATAGAATGAGTAAATGCGTAAATGAGCGAATGAAGAGATGAGTGAATAAAGCAGGTTAGAATAACATAAAATATACTTTAGTTATGAAGGATCTTATCATAGAAAAATCTAAAATATCACCATATGTTAACTTTGGTTATAAATCAGGGATATTTAGATTGGAGGGTCGTTCCATTCACGAGAATCCGGATGCCTTCTACAGGAATATTTTTAAATGGGTTGATAAGTATTTTCAAAACCCGGCTGAAAAAACTTTGGTGGTAATGAAACTTGAATACGCCAACAGCGGATCGTCAAAATTTATTCTTGAATTGCTACGTATTATTAAAAAGCATTATGATGCAGGTAACCCATGTATTGTAGAGTGGTATTATGAGGAGGAAGATGAGGCGATATATAATTTGGGGCTTCATTACAAGGAGTCTGTTCAAATACCTTTCGACTTAAAAATAGTATATGAATAAAAAAAAGACCTGAAATTGATTTCAGGTCTTTTTTTTAAATAGTTATTCAAATAAATTATTCAAAAAGTTTTTCACACAGGTCAACCACTCTTGTTGAGTATCCCCATTCGTTGTCGTACCATGATAGTACTTTAACAGTTTTTCCATTCACGATTGTACTTAGAGCATCGAAAATAGATGAAAACGCATTATGTATTACATCAACAGATACAATGGGATCTTCAGTATATTCAAGAATTCCTTTCATTGGTCCGTCAGCAGCTTCCTTCATTGCAGCATTAATTTCTTCAACTGTAACTTCAACCTTTAGATTAGCAACCAGGTCAACCAAGGATCCGGTTGGAGTGGGAACACGGATTGCCATTCCATCTAATTTTCCTTTTAATTCAGGAATAACTTTTCCTACTGCAGATGCAGCACCGGTTGTGGTTGGTATTTGAGAAACAGCAGCAGATCTTGCCCTGCGAAGGTCTGAATGTGGAAAATCCAGGATTCTCTGATCGTTTGTATAGGAATGAATAGTAGTCATCAAACCGTTCACAATTCCAAACTTATCATTAAGCACTTTAGCAATAGGTGCCAGGCAGTTAGTTGTACAAGATGCATTGGAAACACATTGATCTTCAGGTTTAATATCTTCGTTATTTACTCCGAGAACAATGGTATTATCAATTGTATCTTTTGCCGGAACTGTTAAGATAACTTTTTTTGCTCCATTTTTCAGATGATCACCATAGCCGCCTTTTGGGCTTTCCTTTAGCCGAAAAACACCAGTTGATTCGACAACAACATCCGGGGTTTCAGACCATGGGATATTTGCAGGGTTAGTTTCAGCAGTAACTTTAATCTGCAGTCCGTTAACTATTAAGAATTCGTTTTCATAAGTAACTCCTTCGTATCTTCCTTGTGTAGAATCGTATTTCAAAAGATGTGCAAGAGTTTTTGTATCTGTAAGGTCATTGATCCCAACTACCTCAAGATCCGGTCTTTCAAGGGCGATCTTAAAAACATTTCTTCCAATTCGTCCAAATCCGTTAATTGCAATTTTGATTTTTGCCATAATTTAAGTAATTATATTTTGGTTATTAAAAATTTTATACAAAATTAGGAATAATTATCAATTCATCAATGATTTATTAAATTCCAGGTATTAATACCCAATAGATACAGGGGACAGTTCCGGGTTAAATTCGGGATTTTCAGGAAGTGGTGTTTTCTTATCCATAATACGGCCAAACCTGTAACTTACAAAAAGTGCCGGAAAAAACCAGAGATTATCTTCACTGGCCATTATCGGTATTTTTTTCAGAAAAGCATCAAGTGTAATACCAATTTCAATTACATGAATTGTCCTGTCTTGTTTACTATATTCAAAATTAATCCCTGCCTTACCATAAACCCCCGGGATAATTTTTATTTCGTTTATTCCTTTCAGGAATGACGATTGTTTGTATATATCATCACGTGAATGGATTGAGACATTAAAAGTTTCACTTCTCAATTCACTTTCATAAAACGAAACAGGGTAGAGGACATCGTAGTATATTGGTTTATATAAGCTAAATGAGGGTCCACCGGAAAAAATGTAACGGATAGCAATACCCCCCTGATCAATTTTTTTAAAGATAATATGCTGAAACCCGATTCCGCCATGGAGAGTTAATGCGAAGTTTAACTTGCCGAAAACAAATTGTCTGTTACCAGGGAAATAGGTGTTAGTTGTTTTATACTCTTTAGGATGTTTAAGAATATTTATATCTCCCTCATATATTCTTTTATTAAAGAAGTTAATCCTTTCCCCATATCTAAAGCTTAATCCGTAACCGGTTGAATTAAGCATAAGACCGATAGATTTCTCGTTTCTGTAAAAAGCTTTTTGCTGAACATCTAATTCTCCCTGCGAGATACCAACCAGGGGAAAAAGGGAAAATATAAGCAGAAGTAATGTAACCTTCTTCATAATAAACAAAATTACTGAACCAAAAAACTTAAAGCCCCGATTCAGAATTTGATGACTGAAGGCGAAAAAACTCAAATAAGTTCCTGTCTACGCAGTTTCTTCAGTCTGCTGAGTATCAATATTACTGTATGCAGGGCATACTTCCTTGTTACAGGAACTTAGAATTACACCTAATACCATGCAGGCGGCAAATATTATTGCTAGTTTTTTCATACTTTGTAAATTATATTACTAAAATAACTATTTTTCTTCGAAAGAAAAACATTTATTTGTGAAAACAAAAATAGTTTAAATTTTATTTAAAAAAAATATTTTATTTCCAATCAGGAATCCTGCCTGGTGTCCAGGGCGCACCTGCTTTATCCATTTGTTTTTCAAGTTCCTTAAGTTCTTGTTCTCCAATTTTCTTCAATTTTTCAATAAGTAGCGGAAGCTTTTCGGAAAGGATATTATAAGCATCTTTTTCTGTCTGGGTCAAGGGGGCAGTAGAGCCATAATGAGTATATGCCATATTTCTTAATCGTCTTTGTAACGGCATTAGTCCCGGTGGCACTTCTTCCCAGCTTGCTTTTGCTTCGTGTCCGTAAAAGATAAACTCAATTTCATCAATCTCGTTTCTGATTCTTTTTGCTTCGGCAACCATTTCAGGAGTTGAATCAGGTGTCCTGTAGAGAGTTTGAAGGATA
Source organism: Bacteroidales bacterium (assembly GCA_021163295.1). GTDB lineage: Bacteria > Bacteroidota > Bacteroidia > Bacteroidales > VadinHA17 > JADFUQ01. The sequence continues at coordinate 46,682 of JAGGXD010000186.1, read as the reverse complement.
TATTCAACTTTTTCACTCAGGTCTGATGTATATCTCATTGCTCCTTGCATAGTACCGGCAAGTTTGCCGGCCTTTTCCTGGAATTCAAATACTTCTTGCCGGTTTTCTGCAGGAATGGTTGTATTATTGAGAGCCACGACGTTAAATTCAACCGGGCTAACCAGTTCTGTTATTTTTCCCTGAAAAACTTTAGAGATGGAAATTTTATACATTCCCGGAACAGCAAGAATTCCTCCGCCACCATCTGCCATAGGATCGAATTCATCATTTTTCAGACGTACGGGTGAAGTGGATTCATACCTGAGATCCCATGTTATTCTCTGGATACCCTTTGATGCTTTAGTTGTGAATTTCCGGACAATATTATCCTGAGCATCATATATTGTGAAACGGATATGAGGTTTTTCTTCATTTCCTTCTTCCCTGAGTTCATCCCTTGATAATATTTTAATCTTTTCGCCTTTTTTAAACTGTTCCTTCTCTTTTTCTTTTCTTAGGTCCTTTTGGGTTTTAAGTCCTTCTTTTAAATAGTATGTAAAAGTAGCTCCGAATGAAGAATTCTTACCCATATAATTTGTGGATCCCTGGCCGTATCTTCCTCCTTTTTTGATATATACGAGAGCGTCTTTAATTGGAAAAATATGTGCATTCTTTTCAAGGATCTCGGGCTTAAATGATCTTAGAGGGGTGTAATTATCCAGGATGTAGAAACCGCGTCCAAATGTAGCCAATACCAGATCGTTTTCCCTTTTCTGGATAACCATATCCCTGACAGCAACCGTAGGTATTCCTGATTTCAACTGCTCCCATTTATCACCTCCGTCAATAGAGAAGAAAACTCCGAATTCAGTACCGGCAAAAAGCAGATTGGGATTTATAAAATCTTGTTCAATAGTGTGAACAGTTCCATTTTCAGGAAGGTTGGTGCTTATCGATTTCCAGGTTTGACCCTTATCACTGCTTTTTAATATGTAGGGCTTAAAATCATCCCTTTTTCGGTTATCAAAAGCAGCATAAACAATATTTTCATCAAATTTCGAAGGACAGATATCACTAACATATGTGTATTTGGGTACTCCTTCAAAATCACCGGTACTTTGCCAGTTTGTTCCTGCATTTTCCGTAACCTGTATCAGTCCGTCATCAGTACCGGCATACAACAGATCTTCTTTTACTTCCGATTCCACCAATGATACGATTGTTCCATACTGTGAAGTTGACACATCTTTTCTTACTGCGTCAACACTCCAGAATTTACCCATTACCTTCCATGTATTCCTGTCCAGTTGTCTTGTCAGATCGTCCGATATCACTTTCCATGAGTTTCCCCTGTTTTCACTGCGGAACACTTTATTAGCAGCAACATACAGACGTGTATTGGAATATGGACTTAGAATTAACGGTGCATTCCAGTTCCAGCGGTAAGTATCCTCATCTTTTCCTGGTTGTGGTTTGATGCTTATTCCTTCACCACTTTTCTTATCAAATCTGACACTGTTTCCATATTGCCACTCTGAATAAACAATATTTGGATCGGTTGGGTCAACAGCTTGCCAGAATCCATCACCACCAACTGTTACAACCCATTCGCCTGCAGTAACTCCTGCAGAACTCAGATTCTGAGATGGCCCGCCAAAGCTGTTATTGTCCTGGGTGCCGCCATAAATATTATAAAAAGGTCTGTCATAATCCACTGCTACTCTATAAAACTGGGTAACCGGCAGGTTTGTTTTAAAAATGTAATTCTTCCCACTATCAAATGATTCGTAAATACCTCCGTCTCCACCAATAAGAAAGTGTTTTGTGTCATCAGGATCAATCCATATTGCATGGTCATCCACGTGGCGACTTTTGTTCCCGATTGAGTTCCATGTTTTTCCGCCATCTGTTGTAACTTGAGCAATGGTTTCCATACTGTAAACTTTATCAACATCAAGCGGGTCGCAATATATCTCGTTATAATACTGACCACTTGCGTGGTGGTCACTCATTTTTTCCCATGATTCACCGCGGTTAACAGAACGGAAAAACCCGCCTGTTTCACCCTCAGCTTCTGCAATTATGTACAGGACATCAGGATTAACCGGAGAAATAGCAAGGCCCATTCCGCCTACATGCCCTGAGGGTAGTCCTTTGGTTATCTTTTTCCATGTCTCACCGTTATCGGTTGATTTATAAAAGCGCGACTCAGGCCCCCCGCCGATCTTGGTGTGTACATGGCGTCTTCTTTGCTCTGAGGTAGCATACATCAAATCCGGATTACCTGGATCCAATACCACATTATTTACACCTGTTTCTTCACTTATTTCAAGAACCTTATTCCAGGTTTCCCCGCTATCGGTCGTTTTATAAAGTCCACGGTCACCTCCCGGTCCCCATGCCGATCCTTCGGCTGCTACAAAAACAATATCAGAATTCCTGGGGTCTATTACAATTTTTCCAATCTGACGTGATTCTTTAAGACCCATATTCTTCCACGAACTTCCCCCGTTAGTGGATTTATATACGCCATCACCATATCCCAGGGCGCGTTGATGATTATTTTCACCTGTTCCTGCCCATATAACATTCGGATTGTTGGGGTCCATTGCAAGACATCCCATCGAGTAAGCTCCGTATTTATCAAATACCGGTTTAAATGTAGTGCCATTATTTTCTGTTTTCCAGATATTTCCACTGGCAACAGCAACAAGCCATTCTGAATGGTTTTGTGGATTAACAGCAAAATCTGCTATCCGTCCTGAAGTAAAGGCAGGACCAATACTTCTCCATTTTAAACCGGAGAATGTGCTTGATTCAGATTTTTCTTTATCATCATTTTCTTTGTCTTTTTTTGCTAAGGCAAAGCTTGAAGTTAAAATTGCCAGTAACATAATAAGTACCGGCAGGAAATTAATTTTTCGTTTCATGATTATTTTTTTGATTTATTAAAAGTAGAGTTTAAATATTTTTAAAAAAAAACAGGCTACAATATAAGAATCATAATGTATATATACAACCTGATTACCGGATCAGGATCTTTTTAACCAGAGTTTTATCTGCATCGATGATCCTGAGCAAGTACAATCCTTTACCAAATCTTGTCAGGTCAATATTCTTACTAAACCCGGCGGGATTATTGATTACATTTCTGAAAAGTATTTGTCCATGGATGTTCATTATCTCAATTCCGGGGCTTCCTGATTTTGTATTGTTTACAACAAGCCTGAACAGACCATTATTTGGGTTTGGATATATGTGGATGTTTACGCCGGCAAACAGATCGTTTACAGCTGTAACATTTGCAATGTCATTCACATTTCTCGGGATGATCTTATATTCACCGGATGAGTAAAACATCACACCGGTAACCCTGTAAATATTGGTATTTGTGAATGCAACAGTATCTGTATAATCATATATATAATCATCTACAATAATAACACCTGAACCATCATTAATCTCAACTTCATTATTACCCGGGTTGTTATTGGTGCATTCGGCATTCTCCACAGTGACCAGTACGCCTTCATATTGTTCGGGATCAGTTACGCCGGTTGTGATAACCAGCGGGTCCGGCAATGTATTTCCGGTGCTGTTTTTTAGGTATTCAACTATACCGGATACCTGTGTGACGTCATAATATTCAGTAATTGTTGCCACGATAGTCAGACTATCACCTGGCTCAGTGCTGACGCGATCAGGATCATAAACGTATATTCCGTTCCAGATACCTGAACTATCCTGCAGGAAGTATCCTTTAAAGTCCTGTAGAAAATCAATGGCTGTGACAATTCCGCTTACTCTGACCTGCTCGTTAATATGTGGTGAGTTGCCTGATGTTTCAGTTGTAAACTGGATATCGTAAATTGACATATCAGGGATAACTTCCTCAGTGATTGTTATGGTCCATGCCTGTGTCGTTAACTTATCTTCTGCCGTAACTGTGAAAATAACAGGATTGACGAAATTTACAGTATCCCCCGAGGCTGGATCACTGGTTGCTCCTTCAGAGAGAGTGATCTCCGGTACCAGAGAATCAATTACTGATCCATAGCCAAACAGAATTTCCACATCAATTGAATATGCCAGCGTGTCAATTATAGTATTAGCTGTGATGTTATTCCCGGGTGTATCCTTCAGAACAAATCCAAGGATATTCGTTTCGCTGCTTGCGTCTGGTGTGGCATATCCAAGATTAGTAAAAAAATCCTGATCGAATACTCTCCATTCGGAATCTTCCGCACTTGTACCTGCTGATTCGGTGAAGTCAGTATTTCCTATGGATATAATAGCTTTTCGTATCAGGGTATGGTCTTTTGTGGCAGTAGCTACCCCTGCAACATCCCATCCGGGTCCGGGATTTCCATCATTGTAGCCAATTACATCAATGAAAGACGAAGTAAAATTTTTGTCCCACGATCCTTTAATTAATTTAGCAAGTGCCCGTCCGTCATTACCATTATGATTTGTAGTAAATCCTCCCCATATTGTATCAACGACAGTAGCCGAATCAATGAGTGAGAAATTAAACCCCGGATTGATTATTACATAAACATCTCCCGGATCAAGTATTCCGGTTAACGGATCAGGATTTTGCCAGCTTCCGCCGTTTGTACTTATTGCAATTCCATATTTGGAAAGGTCAACAGTTTCGCCGGTTGGATTATATATCTCAAGAGCCTTGTTATCACTGCTTCCTTCGACATATTCTGAAAAATACAGATCTCTTGAAATAACTGTGAAGCTCCATGTGCCGGTGCCTGCAACTGTCTCAAACTCCGTATTTTTCCAGTCGGTTACAATACCTGCATCAATTTCGAAATAATATCCGGTCCCTGGTTCCAGTGGAAACTCCGGTGTAAATGAGAACAAATTCTGATTAAAGTAAATCTTTGTTACATCAAATGTATCAACAGGAGTCCCATTTGCTTTATACAGGTAGATATTTCCAGTACCAACTGTAACATTTTCGGTAAAGTGAAGAGTGAATTGACCGGCAGGCGGGAAACCGGTTGAACAATTAGCCGGTGTCGTTTTATTTATCATAGGTGGGATTGTATCGATTAGGTAGATAAGCAATGTGTCAGCATAGAGTTCTGTTTCTTCTGTATCATAGAGAAAGAATTTAACTGAATCGGTGTTTGTGTCGTATGGAATCCATAACGTAAAATGACTGGTATCTGCAGCAACAGGAGCGGGATTTTCGAATTCATCTACAGTTAACATAAAGTCACTGCTATCGGCATAATCGTAACCTCCAATCAATATGCTGTCTATTTTAACAGCATTCCATTCAAATGTAAGAGTATCTCCTACATATACAGTATCAAAAGATTGCGGATTTGTAAAGGCAAGAGACTTTGTAACTGTTGTGGTACATTCAAGCAGAACAGGACCTGTTTGAATATTCGGAGTTGATTCAGTATCCTGTGCAATAATGTAGATATCATAAGACGTCCCGGGTGTTGCATCTTCTATCCATTGGAGGTATTCGGTATTAGCTGCTAAAACATCTATTGAATCGTGTACACAAACTGTCACTGTATCATATTGTTCACCTGAAATAACCTGTCCTGCATCAGGAGCAGTAGCTTCATCATATAGAACAATATAATAAACCTTACCCGGTTCATCCAGGCTTACAGCAATTTGCCCATTGGTATCGAGCATTGAATATATATACGGGTAATCTGTGGTCCATACCGGGGGGTCGGTATCAGTGGGTGCAGCCCCAAGGGTTTGATTATTATTAGTTGCCCCAATTGTGTTAGGTGCAGGTGAAGTCCAGGTGAAATCACTGTACTGTGTACCGGTTCCGGAAAGTTGAAGTGAATGTCCTATTTCTGTTGAGCCGCTTTCGCTCACAAGGATATCCGTACTGGTTTCATCATTGGCCGGACCATCTGTTGCAGTAATTACACCTTCATAACTAATAAACTGGCCTGAGATCAATGTGCCCTGGTAGGAAAGGCTTATCCCATCGGGACTACCATTCTGAATTGTGCTAAATACATAGCTGTAAACAGTAAAATCACCAACAGTATTCCCCGTAGTGAAATTATCCATAGCTACGGTTTTATAACTTCCACCTCCGTTTCCATTATACAGATCGACAGCAAGATCACCGAGAGTTAAAACGCCGGCATTTTCAACCACTATTTCGATAAATTCATCCTGGTCTGCTCCAGTATTATCATAATGAAATTCGTTGATCCAGGCATTGGGTTGACTCCAGATACCTGTACTAAATATAGAAAATAAGAAAAAGAACAAAATTTTATTCATATGAATTGCATTTTAAAAATTACACAAAAAGTTCATATAAGTATAGAAGCTCACTTTAGAAAAAACAGATAAAAATGAAAATAAGCTTAGTGTTTAGTTGTTTAAAATGTGATAGAAAATATACGGATTTTTTTTTTAAAAACAAAAAATAGTTATTGCTATGTTATTAACATATCCTGGGATACTGTGATATTCAGGCAATTTGTATGGAAATTATTTTTGCCACCTGCTTTCATAAAATGCTGGGATTTCAAATAATTCTTCATTCACCGGTCCTTCAACAATATTAATAAGCTCAAAAAAGCCTTCACTCTGGGGGAGGTTGTATGTGATTTTTATAGGTATTTTATACTTAACAGATTCCCATCGAACAACTTTTATCACTTCCGTATTGGATGATAATTTATTATAAATTGTTTTCCTGCATTCCAATCCGTTAATTGTTTCCGGTCCTACCTCATTTTTTGTAAGATCATTACAAAAAAGTTCCCATGTTCCGAATGGATCAGACGGGGTTTTAAACCGGTTTTTTATTATATAAGTACTGTCCTCAGGGTTAAAAACAATTGTTTGGTTGGTTTCTATGTTGGATATAAGAAATATTTTAGCAGGATGTTCAAGATTTTCCAGTCTGTATCTTTTATCTGAAAATGTGAATTTACCTGTGGGTGCATTGGGCTGGTCCGATATAAGATCGGCTGAAAACTGACCATACAGGAGTCCGTTGGTAAAAAAGAATAGTATTAGCCAGACAATTAACTGCCGGTGAAAAACCAACATTTTATTCATTTGTTTGTATTTCGTTAATTTGTTTAATCGCAAGTACCCAGTACCCAGCACCCAATGGTTAATGCCTGCTAATCACTCGCCTTACTTACCTACTTACCTAATTTACTTCTCTTCAAAATCAACTTCGAGCTTATCTGCAATTTCTTTAAGCTCCTTAACTATTGAAGGGAGAATACTAATACCATTTTTCCTGATCCTTTCCTCAGCCTCGCGCTCGATATCACCGGGTATCAGCACCTGCTTCCCTTTTATTGGTTTTGCATTCCGGAATGTTTCTATCCATTTATCCATTCTGGATTTAAAGACATCTTTGGTTTGGAAAGCATCAATTCTCATTGCTCCGAAAAAATGCCCCATTCCTTTCCCTACCTGAACTTTTGGCATAGGTAAAAAAGCAAGATTTGGTGGAATGAATGGTCCGAAATTGGCACCTGAGATAACACCTGTAAGGATATCTATAATAGCACCCAAAGCATAACCCTTGTGACTGCCGTGTTCCAGGTCGCCTCCAAGAGGCAGCATTGATCCACCCTCTTTCAGGATATCAGGATCATTCGAGGGATTCCCGTCTTTGTCCTGGACGAAACCATAAGCAACTTTTTCTCCCTTCTTTGCTGCAACGGCGAGCTTTCCCCTGGCAATGGGAGTGGATGCGAAATCAGCTATAAATGCCGGCTGATCCTTTGCCGGTACAGCAAATGCAATAGGATTTGTGCCAAGCAGTTTGCTTACGGAGTTAGTAGGTGCAACAAAAGGATTGGCATTGGTCATGGCAATTCCGATCATATCATGCTCCAGTGCCATCATGGCATAATAACTTCCTATTCCGAAGTGGTTGGAATTTTGTGTAGCTACCCAGCCTGTACCGTGAACTCTGGCTTTTTCAATAGCAATTTCCATCGACTGTGTTGCAGCTATCATACCGATAGCCATATCACCATCAACAACAGCTGTACTTGGAGACTCATGAATGATTTTTATCCAGGGTTTGGTGTTTATCCGGCCGGCTTCCCATAACTGAAAATAATCTTTCATTCTCAGCATGCCATGTGATGGAAGATTTCTTAGCTCGGCACGAAGAAAAACTTTTGCAGCAGCTTTTGCATCATTCGTGGGACACCCCATTTTTTCAAATACATGAATTGTAAAAGAGAGTAAATAATCGTATGCATACATCAGTTATAAAGTTATAAAGTAAAAAGTTATAAAGTAAAGAATAAAGAGTTAAAAGTTATAAAGTAAAAAGTTATATAGTTAAGAGTTATCAGTAAGCGTTGAACCTTACAGACTTTACAAACTTTCAACTATTCCCTATTCCGGTTAATATAAATCGAGTTAGCCTGGGCTTTCGGTGTAATAATAATTTCGTTTATGTTAACATGTTCAGGTCTGTTTAAAACAAACCAAATTGTTTCTGCTACATCTTCACCCGAGAGAGGTTTAATTCCTTTATATGGAATTCCGGCTTTTTCCCGATCACCTTTAAACCTTACAAGTGAGAACTCAGTTTCAACCATTCCCGGATTCACAGAAGTTACTTTTATACCCTCATCAAGGAGGTCAATTCGCATGGCTTTGTTAATTGCATCAACAGCATGTTTTGTTGCGCAATATACATTGCCTTTTAAATAAACCTCTTTACCTGCTGTAGAAGAGATATTAACAATATGTCCCCTGCTTCTTTTAATCATCAGGGGTATTACTGCTTTTGAAATGTAGAGAAGACCTTTTACGTTAGTATCTATCATTGTTTCCCAGTCATCAATATCGGCATCCTGAAATCTGTCCAGTCCTGCAGCAAGCCCGGCATTATTTACAAGTATATCAATCTGTTTCCAGTTGTCCGGAAGTTCCTTTATTTGTTTAAATACATCAGTTTGATCTCTGATATCGAAAACAAGTTCAAGAACTTCAACATTAAACTGTGACCTGAGTTTCTCCCCAAGTTCTATAAGAAGGTTTTTCCTGCGTCCTGTAATAATAATGTTAGTTCCATTTTCAGCCAGTTTGGTAGCTGTTGCTTTGCCTATACCTGATGTTGCGCCGGTAATAAGTGCTGTTTTTTTCATATTTGATGCGTTTTATCAGCGTAAAATTAGAAAAAAAGGTGAAGCGAAAACATTTTTATTTCTTTTTTGCCAACTGCCAACTTTCGATTGCATACTGATTAATTCCCTTTTATTATATTTGAACTTTATTTACTGATCGGCTATTTATTTTTTCAAAAACGAAGTGGTAAAGCCTTATATAGAATCCGGAGGAAATAAAAAGGACCAGATTTCCAGGATGTTTGATAATATTGCCTGGCGTTATGATTTTTTAAATCATTTCCTTTCTTTCGGAATTGATCGCAGGTGGAGGGGAAGAGCAATTCATATCCTTTCTCAGGTTTCGCCTGAAACAATACTTGATGTTGCTTGTGGAACAGGTGATTTATCAATAGAAGCGCTAAAGCTAAAACCCCGGATGATAATTGGAATAGATATATCTGAGGGTATGCTTGCAAAAGGGAGAGAAAAGCTGGTAAGAAAAAACCTTGAAAAATCAATAACACTTGTTTATGGCGATTCGGAAGCATTACAGTTTGATGATAAGATATTTGATGCTGCAATGGTAGCATTTGGGGTACGGAATTTCGAAAATATAAATCAAGGTCTTGCTGAAATATTGAGAGTGCTAAAGCCAGGAGGATTATTAGTTGTTTTGGAGTTTTCAAAACCACGGAGTCTGTTATTTAAGAAAATATTTAATTTTTATTTTTTCCGGATTTTGCCATTTATGGGAAGCTTGTTTTCAAAGGATGCGTCGGCATACAGTTATCTGCCGGAGTCAGTAAATGCTTTCCCTGACAGGAGTGATTTTCTTGATATTATGAGAAAGGTTGGTTTCACTGATACCTGTTTTGAAGAGTTAACTATGGGGATTGCGTGTTTGTACTATGGAAAAAAGGAACTTTAGACAAAATATTCCAGACTATATTTAGTTTAATTAAGAAGTGGCTAAAGTGAACTCGTAACCCGTAACCCGAAACTCGTAACACTTTTATACAAATTTGCGTAGATATTTTTTCATATTGTTTTTTTTATGTCCTGCAATTCTTTTTGCACAAAAAAAGAAATTACGGCACGATCCCATATATGACAAGAAACCGGTACATTTTGGTTTTACAGTTGGGTTAAACACTATGGATTTTAACGTTACCCTATCTGATAAGTTCTATGATTCAGAATTCGAATATGATTCATTATATGCTGATGTGAGCAGGTTAAGTCCGGGTTTTAATGTGGGAATAGTATCAAATTTTAAGCTGAACGAATATTTTGATATTCGGATTCTACCGGGAATTACATTTGGACAGAGAACGATTTTTTACCATAAGAACAAGAAAATATTCAATGATGATAACAAGATTGAGTCATCGTTCCTGGAGTTCCCGATGATCATAAAGTATAAGTCAAGACGAATAAATAATTTCAGACCATACCTTATCGGAGGTGCAAATTACCGGATAGATCTGGCAGCCAGGAAAGAATATGACGATGGGGATAAAGTTTATCTGAGATTAAGAAGATCTGATATATATTATGAGGTTGGCTTTGGGATTGACTTTTACAATAAATATTTTAAATTTTCCACCGAACTGAAACTTGCAGTAGGAATGCTTGATGTTCTTGTTCATGACCCTGCCACGAGTAATCCTCATTATGTTACAGCCATTGACAGACTACAGTCAAATCTCTGGCTTTTATCTTTTCATTTTGAATAACCCCGGGTTTTACGCCTGAATTCTGAGCAGATTATTGCTGCTGCCATTGATACATTAAGGGAATCTATGCCTTCTGTAGTATCAGAAAAGCAGGGGATTTTTATTTTCTGTGTAATATATTTCTTAAGGGAAGGACTTATTCCTGATGATTCATTCCCAAGCAGTATTATTCCATTTGCACTTAGATCATAGTTATAAATCGGCATACCGTCAAGGGAAGCTCCATAAACAGGAAAATTGTTTTCAGATATCCTGTTCATAAAATCAATCAAATTAGTATAATGTACTTTAACCCGGAGAATTGCCCCCATACTAGCCTGGATAACTTTTTGATTAAAGACATCAACACTATCGGGAGAACAGATAATATTGTTGATTCCAAACCATGCAGCAGTTCGAATAATTGTTCCGAGGTTCCCAGGATCCTGTATCGTCTCAAGAACGAGCGTGAGATTATTCAGGATTTCATTCCAATTTATCAGGAATTCCGGTTTATTAACAATAGCAAGAACATTATGAGGGGTTTTTAGTAAACTTATTTTTCTTAACTCATTATTTTCCACATCAATAATCTCTTCAATATTTTGCAAAGCACGCTCAGGAAATGTTTCTGTCCATCTGGGTTGAGCAACCAGCAAATTTATATTCCAGCCGGCGTTAATAAACTCGCTGACAATTTTATTACCTTCGATAATAAATTGCCCTGATTCATCCCGGGATTTCTTATTGTCCAGCGATTTGATAAATTTTATCTTATTCTTACTTAACATGAATGACATTATGATTATATCAGATTAATATTCCCGGATAATCCAAATTTCAAATATTAACCCGGTAATGCAAAGTAACAAAAAATAGTAGTTCATAATAATTATATTTGTCTTCGGAAAGAAGAACGTTAACTACAAGTTTTGAGAATTCGTCGATCAAATAAAAATATTTCAGTTTTATATAACCTGTTTATTATAGGGTTGTTACTTATTGTTTTTGTATCATGTAATCCGACTAAATACATACCTGAGAATAAGATACTTCTTGATAAAAACTCTATTCAGTTTGATCAAAAAACAAAAAGTATTAGTAAAAGTGAGCTTAAATATTATCTAAAGCAAAAGCCTAATAAAAAGGTCCTTGGTTTCCGATTTCATTTGGGACTGTATAATTTATCAAATCAGGAGAAAGAAAAATGGCCCCATAAATGGTTACGTACTATAGGTGAAGAACCTGTGATATACGATGAATTTCAAACTGCTAAATCCGGTAAGGATATTGAATCCTTCCTTGTTCATAAGGGATACTTTAATGCTACTGTGAATGATACGGTTTTTACTAAAAAGAAAAAAGCGAGGGTTATTTTTCAGGTTCATTCAGGTATTCCATTTAAAATCAGAAAATTAAATTATCAGATCGAAGATACAGCAATTGCTAAAATTATTCAGGGTGATACAATTTCATCAGTCATCCGGAGAGGGCAAAAATATGATGTTGATATTCTTCAGCAGGATAGGTTAAGAATTGAACGACTGGTTAGAAACAAGGGATATTATAATTTTTCGAAAGAAAATATTTCTTTTCAGGCTGATAGCACCGTGGGTGATCACCAGCTTGACCTGACGTTGGTAATAAAAATGTTTCGTATTCAAACTGCTTCAAACCGGACTCTGAAAGTCCCTCATAGAAAACACAAAATAAACAATGTTTTTATTTACCCCGGCTTTGATCCGCAATCGGCCCTTGCTGATCCGGATGTCTATTATCATGATCTTGATACTTTCAATTATGACGGATTTGATATAATGGGAAGAGATAGTAATTTCCTGGTTAAACCAAAACGTATTCTTCAATCGAATTATATTAAAGAGGGTCAGTATTACGACCAGACCAATGTGGAACAAACCCGTTTACATTTAACCTCACTCGATGTTTACAGGTCTATCAATATTAATTTCAACGAGGTTGAAAAAACAGGGAAGCAAGAGGAAAACTATTTGTTGGATTGTCACATTCAATTGATACCCATTACTCTTCAGTCTTATACTATTGAGCTTGAAGGCACGAATTCGGCAGGAAATCTAGGTGGAGCGGTAAATTTATTATATAAGCACCGTAATTTGTTTAAAGGATCCGAAGTTCTTGATCTTAAATTGAAAGGTGCATTTGAAACACTTACTGAAAAATCAGGCACTTTACAAAATACACTTGAGTTTGGTACTGAAGCAAGAATTAATTTTCCAAAATTTCTTTTCCCTTTCCTTGATGCCGAAAGATTTATTAAGAAGTATAACCCTGAAACCTTTTTATCATTTGCATATAATTATCAGAAAAGGCCTGTTTTTACCAGGACTATTGCAAATATTTCTTTTGGATATCACTGGCAATCATCAAAATATTCTTCGCATATAGTGAATCCTCTGGAAATTAATGCAGTGAAGCTGCCGGTTATTGATCCCGGGTTTGCTCAAAGAATTGATACTACTACTTATCTGGCATATAGTTATAAAGATGTATTGATCACATCTCTGAATTATAGCTATATTTTCAATAACCAAAATATTAAGAAGAATTCAGATTTTATATTCTTTCGCCTTAACATAGAGTCTGCAGGAAATTCCTTATCCGGTTTACTGAATATTTCAAATCAAAAAATTGATAATGAAAACTACAGTATTTTGGGATTGGAATATGCACAATACCTTAAAAGCGATATTGATTTTCGGTATCATTATTATACTAATAAGACGGATCAGCTTGTGTTTCGTGCTTTTTTGGGTATTGGTTATCCGTATGGAAATTCGCAGGCCATACCATTCGAAAAGCAATATTTTAGTGGAGGGGCTAACGGTATTCGTGCCTGGCATGTCAGAGAGCTTGGTCCTGGTTCCTATGATCCGGGTAATGTAGCTTTCTACAATCAAACTGCTGATATAAAAGTTGAAACAAACCTTGAATACAGGTTTAAGCTTTTTTGGGTACTTGAAGGAGCCCTGTTTCTTGATGCCGGGAATATCTGGGCAATAAGGCAGGAAGATGAACGGCCGGGTTCGGTTTTCCAATGGGATAAATTCTATAATGATATTGCATTAGGTACCGGATTTGGAGCAAGATTTGATTTCTCATTTTTCATTTTCCGCCTTGATTTGGGAATGAAGCTTAGGGATCCTTCTATTAATGATAGTAATAAATGGGTTATTACTAAAGGGGGAGTGAATTTTAAGGATGATTTTACTCTGCATCTTGGAATTGGTTACCCATTTTAATATTTTAAATCATAAAATTTTAATTATTAGTTCAATTTTTACAAATTTGTTGATTTTAAATAATATTTTTTTTCAACATAATATTTAACATTTATGGATCATAAGGATTTACAACCACGAGATAGTTTTACCAGTAAATTTGGTATGATTGCAGCGACTGCCGGTTCTGCAATCGGACTGGGGAATATCTGGCGTTTCCCTTATATTGCCGGAGAGAATGGAGGAGGGGCTTTTCTGGTTGTTTACTTGTTATTTGTTTTAGGAATTGGTATTCCGGTGATGATGTCTGAATTTGTTATTGGCAGACGGACACAACGAAATCCATATGGTGCATTTAAAAAGCTGGCACCTGGTAAACCATGGTTTCTTATTGGATTTATGGGCGTAGGAGCTGCTTTTATGATCCTGATTTTTTACAATACAGTGGCAGGATGGACCCTGGAATACATTTACCAGTCAGTTACTAATGCATTTGAAGGAAAAACTTCGGAAGAACTTACAACCATGTTTGATGGTTTCAGAGAAGGATCAATCAGGCCTTTGTTATGGATGGTAGTATTTATGGCATTAACTGCCTGGATAGTTTTGGCAGGAGTTCAAAAAGGCATTGAGAAATATACAAAGATATTAATGCCAATCTTATTAGCATTGATAATTATACTGGATATCAGGGCGTTGACATTACCGGGCGGATCAGAAGGATTATCATTTCTGTTTAAACCGGATTTTTCAAAAATCAATGGTAAAACTGTTTTGGAAGCACTCGGGCAGGCTTTCTTCTCATTAAGTATCGGTATGGGTACACTTATTACCTATGGTTCATATATAAGAAGAAAAGAAAATCTTGCAAATACGGCTCTGAGTGTTTCATTAGCCGATACTTTCGTTGCTATTCTTGCCGGCGTTGCTATATTTCCTGCTGTTTTTGCATTTGGTATTGATCCGGCCTCTGAAGAAGGGCTGGTGTTTATTGTCTTGCCAAAAATATTCCAGCAAATGCCCGGTGGATATATTTTCTCATTTATGTTTTTTATTCTTCTGGCAGTGGCTGCTTTAACCTCGACCATATCGATACTTGAAGTAGTAGTTGCTTATTTTGTTGAGGAATTGAAAATGGTGAGGAAAAAGGCGACCATACTTGCAGCAGTATCCATATCAGCAGTAGGGATTTTTGCAGCTGCATCCTGGGGGTGGGCCTCTGACCTGACTTTGTTTGGCTCGAATATTTTTCAATTAACAAACTTTGCGACAGTCAATATTTTGCTGCCGGTTGGAGGATTTTTTATTGTTATTTTTATTGGTTGGTTCCTCAAAGCCAGAATTACCGGGGACGAACTCTCAAATTCAGGGAGTATTAAGGTCAGGTATTTGCCTACGTTTATGTTTATTGTGAAGTTTATTGCTCCAATTGCAATAGCATTAGTCTTTTTGTATAAACTTGGGATATTTGGGAATTAGACGGAAGTTCACAGTCGGCAATCGACTTTATAAATGCAAAGTATAATGAAATTTGCAATTATCAAGACAAAAATTATACAAATTAGATACAATTTATAACATTAGTTTTGATCAGTCCCGATTCACCAACCCTCAGCGGCCGTATTAATGAAGCATTTGAACCTTTGGTTGAGATAATGGAAAAAGTATTTTTCTGGGATCCGTTTAAGGCTGTAGGTTGGGATATTGGTGCGAAAATTCCTATTGTTGTTTTGTGGTTGATTCTGGGTGGAGTCTTTTTTACAATTCGAATGAAATTTATTAATATCAGAGCTTTTCCGCATGCAATAAGGCTAATTAAGGGTGATTATGATAAACCGGGAGAAAAGGGTGAGGTTTCACATTTTCAAGCACTTGCGACAGCACTTTCGGCGACTGTTGGTCTTGGAAATATAACAGGTGTTGCAGTAGCTATTACTGTTGGTGGGCCTGGTGCTACATTTTGGATGATAATTGCCGGGTTTTTTGGAATGTCATTGAAATTTACAGAATGCACGCTCGGACTAAAATTCAGAAAAATTGATAAAAATGGTCAGGTTTCGGGTGGTCCGATGTACTATTTGAAAAATTCAATAGAAACAAAGGGGATCAGATGGTTCGGGAAATTTCTGGCGGGCCTGTATGCACTGCTTATGGTTGGTGCTTCATTTGGCGGAAGCAATATGTTGCAATCAAATCAGGCATTTGCTCAGTTCTCTTTACTTATTCCCGGGGCAGAGAAATATGGCTTTTGGTTTGGTCTGGGTTTGGCATTCCTTGTAGGGATTGTAATAATAGGAGGGATTAAGAGTATTGCCAGGGTAACTGGAAAACTTGTTCCTTTTATGGCATTATTTTATATCGGTGCTGCTCTGGTAATAATAGTTATTCATTTGGATCGTATTGATGATGTTTTTACTCTTATTTTTCGAAGTGCTATACATCCCCAGGCAATAAAAGGAGGATTAATAGGAGTACTAATTACAGGATTTCAACGGGGTGCTTTTTCAAATGAAGCCGGAGTAGGTTCAGCAGCTGTTGCACATGCAGCAGCCCGCACAAACGAACCTGTACGAGAGGGAATAGTTGCTATGCTGGGTCCCTTTATTGACACAATAATAATATGTACTATTACATCCCTTGTCCTGATATTTTCCGGGTTTTATCAAAACCCTCATGGCTTAGAAGGCACTCAGCTTACTTCGGCTGCCTTTGAAACAGTTTTTCCATGGTTCCCATATTTATTGGTTATTGTTATTTTACTCTTTGCATTTTCAACAATGATCTCATGGTCTTATTATGGATTGAAAGGTTTTACTTATTTGTTTGGTGAAGTTTTTAGAAAACTATTTGGTAATACCCGGGTTACTGTTTATACCTATTTTATACTGTTTTCAATGTTCACTATAATCGGATCCTCTTCAACGCTTGATTCTGTATTACAGTTTTCTGATATGATGGTGCTTACCCTTGCTTTCCCTAATATAATCGGATTGTTAATATTGTCCCCAATTGTTGTTAAAGAAATGAAAGATTATATGAACAGGTTAAAGAAAGGAGAATTTTACAGTTGCATTTGAATAGTGTTAACCTTTTTAATTACTTTGCATGGCCATGTTTTTAATTTGGTCTCCTGATAACTGACTTAAACCTATGATCCGCAATTTTCTGAATCAATACTTTTCTTTCTCAAAAGCAGAAAAGAATGGAACCCTGATATTGGTTGTCCTTATAATCTTTGTATTGGCAGGATATCTTATTATGCCAAAGATTATTGTTAACCGGTCAACCGACTTTACAGATTTCAAGAATGAGATTGAGGCATTTGAACAATTGATCAGTAGTGCAGAAGATGATGTTTTATCTTTAAAGAACGGGGAGAAAACATTTGAGAACATGGATAATATTCAGTTTTTTGAATTTGATCCGAATGATCTTTCGGTTGATAAGTGGAAGCATCTAGGCCTTTCTGAAAAAACAATAAACAATATCAGAAAGTATTTAAAGAAGGGCGGTCGGTTTTATAAACCCGAAGATATTAAGAAGATATACGGTTTGAAAATGGATTGGTATAAACAGGCAGAGCCATACATAAAGATTCGGGAAATTAATGCCACGGATGTAAATACCGGTACACGTAAATTAGTCAATGAAAAAAAAGCGCCATTAATTGAGCTTAATTCAGCTGACTCTCTTTTACTTACAGATTTACGGGGTATTGGTCCGGTTTTAGCTGGAAGAATATTAAAATACAGGAACCTGTTAGGGGGGTTTGTCAGGAAAGAACAACTGCTTGAAGTGTATGGATTATCGTACGAGACATTTGAAAATATTAGTCAGGCAGTTAATATTGATACAAACGGAATAACAAGAATTGACCTTAATAGTGCTGCTTATACAAAATTAATCAGGCACCCCTATCTGGATGTTTATACAGTTAAGGGTATATTAAATTACAGAGATATTCAGGGAAATATTAAAGATGTTAACGAATTAATAGACAACAGGATAATTCCTGAAGAAAATTTTTCAAAGATCAAACCGTACCTTGTAGTGAGTATTAAGGAGTCAAATTGATTTTTTGTTCTTTTTATTTGATTTAGAGTTAAAAAAATATTAAATTTAGTGAGTAAATGAGAAGGAGTTTTAACTTTAGTCACTTCTTTATTCAGGTACTATTATTTTTTAAATTTATTTTTTTTTGAAATCTGTTTGATAAAAAGATATCAATTTATAAATTTGCGGCTCAGTTTTAAATAAAAAAGGTTAATATGATTGTAATTCCAGTAAAAGAAGGTGAAAATATTGAAAGAGCGCTGAAGAAATTCAAACGAAAATTTGAAAAAACCGGAGTAATAAGGGAACTCAGGGACAGGCAGGCCTATATAAAACCTTCAAAGAAGAAGCGTGAAGTTATAAAGAAAGCAGTATATAAACAAAAGATTCAGGAAGAAGAAGAATAGCAACATCCACTTACAGGAATGTATACTAAATGCTTTTAATTAGTGCTTATCTATAACGTTATAATATTAGGACATTTTGAATATCGAACAAGGATTAACGATTTTAGATTTTCAAACACTTCGCAAATCGTTAATCGGTGTTCCTTGTTCTTAAATCAATTTTACTTAACTATATAGACGGGCTTTATTTAATTTTATTTGGGGGGGCCCCCATATATGAATTACAGGGAATCCTTTTTAGGGTATCTACAGCACGAAAAACGAAATTCTCCTAACACCGTACAATCCTATAGTATTGATTTGGATCAATTTATCAGGTATTGTAAATCGGTTCATAAAAACCTGAGTCTTGATGAGGTTGATGTTAAGGTTGTTAGAGGCTGGGTTGTTCAGCTTATGGAAGAAAGTTTAGCTCCACGCTCGGTAAACAGAAAATTAACTACCCTGAAAACATTTTACCGGTTCCTAATTAGAGAAGGTGCTATCACAAAAAACCCGATGAATGGTATTCCGGGCCTGAAGCAAAAAGCAAAACTACCCGAATTTGTTGAAAAGGAGCATATGGACAAGTTGCTTGATCAATATGATTTTGGAGAAGATTTTAGCGGAATAAGGAATAGGTTGATAATAGAGATATTATATGCTACAGGAATTAGAAGAGAAGAATTAATAGGAATGCGTGATCAAAATGTTGATATTGAAGGGAAAACCCTTAAGGTGTTAGGTAAAAGGAATAAAGAGAGGATGATACCGTTTACAAAAGAGGTGAAGGTAAATATTGAAAAATATCTGAAATGCCGGAATGAAGTTTTTCCCGGACTTGTGGATTCTTATTTTCTTTTATCAGATAAGGGGAAAAAGATGTATGGTAAATTGGTTTACCTTATTGTGAAGAAGCATTTAGAGTTTGTAACAACGATTGAGAAGAAAAGTCCTCATATTCTCCGGCATACATTTGCTACACATCTATTAAATAATGGAGCAGATTTAAATGCAGTTAAAGAATTGCTGGGTCATGCAAATTTATCTGCAACACAAATATATACACATAATACTTTCGAGAAATTAAAACAAGTTTATAAACTAGCTCATCCCCGAGCATAAAATCTATATTATTATGGAGATTCAGATTCATTCAGTTCGTTTTGATGCCGACAAGAAACTTCTCGACTTTATACAGGTTAAGGTGAATAAATTATTGCAGTACAGAGATGATATTCTTGCTGCTGATATTTTTTTAAGGTTAATTAATGTTCAGGATGACAATAATAAGATAGTTGAAATAAAACTTGATATACCTCGCAACCCATTATTTGCAAAAAAACAAAGCAAAACTTTCGAAGAAGCAACTGACATTGCCATTGATGCTTTGAGGCGACAAATCACTAAACAAAAAGGGAAACAAAGGGGGATTTAAAGGCTGATAAAAATATACAAATTATTTTTTGGGTTATCAATAAAATATTTATAAATTTGCAAACCAATTTTTAGAGGTTAAATGGGATAGGAACGTTCTTTAAAAATTGCCGATGTAGCTCAGTTGGTCAGAGCAGCTGATTTGTAATCAGCAGGTCGTGGGTTCGAATCCCTCCATCGGCTCGTTTGACAATTGTTTGGAAAACAAAACCAGCTTGTTAAGAATATATTAGCAGGTTTTTTACAATAGGGGAGATACCAAAGTGGCCAACCGGGGCAGACTGTAAATCTGCTGGCAGACGCCTTCGTAGGTTCGAATCCTGCTCTCCCCACCTGTTGGTTAATAAGTATGATTGTATTTGCGGGAATAAAACACCACACTTACACTTTATCGCGGGAGTAGCTCAGTTGGTAGAGCATCAGCCTTCCAAGCTGAGGGTCGCGGATTCGAGTTCCGTCTCCCGCTCTAACCGACGGCCGATGTAGCTCAGGGGTAGAGCGCTTCCTTGGTAAGGAAGAGGTCACGAGTTCAATTCTCGTCATTGGCTCAACAAACATATTAAAATAATTAATTTTCAATCACTTAATCAATAATTTACTGGAGTTATGGCTAAAGAAAAATTTGATAGATCAAAACCACATGTCAACATAGGGACTATAGGTCATGTTGATCATGGGAAAACTACTTTGACATCTGCAATCACAAGGGTTTTACATAAAGCAGGCTTGTCAGATATTATGGACTTTGATTCAATTGATAATGCCCCTGAGGAAAAAGAAAGGGGTATTACAATTAATACTGCTCATGTTGAGTATCAAACTGAATCACGTCACTACGCACATGTCGACTGTCCGGGACACGCTGACTATGTTAAGAATATGGTAACCGGTGCGGCACAAATGGATGGTGCAATTCTGGTTGTTGCTGCAACGGATGGTCCAATGCCACAAACACGTGAACATATCCTTCTTGCTCGCCAGGTAAATGTTCCGAAAATCGTTGTTTTCATGAGTAAGGTAGATATGGTTGATGACGAAGAAATGTTGGAGCTTGTTGAAATGGAAATTCGTGAATTACTGAGTTTTTATAAATTTGATGGCGATAATGTCCCTGTAATTCAGGGTTCGGCTCTTGGAGCAATGAATGGTGAAGCTAAATGGGAGGAAAAAATACTTGAGCTGATGAAAGCTGTTGACGAGTATATTCCAATTCCTCCGCGTGACAATGAAAAACCATTCCTGATGCCTGTTGAAGATATCTTTTCAATTACAGGTCGTGGCACTGTAGCAACCGGACGTATCGAAACAGGAATTGTAAACACCGGTGATCCACTTGAAATGGTTGGTCTTGGTGCTGACCTTAGAAAGACTGTTTGTACAGGGGTTGAGATGTTTAGGAAAATTCTTGACCGCGGTGAAGCAGGTGATAACGTTGGATTATTACTGCGTGGTGTGGACAAAAATGAGATTAAGCGCGGAATGGTATTGGCAAAACCCGGTGCAATAAAACCACATACAACTTTTAAAGCTGAAGTGTATGTTCTTAAAAAAGATGAAGGTGGACGTCATACTCCTTTCCATCAAAAATATCGTCCGCAGTTTTATCTCAGAACTCTTGATGTAACAGGAGAAATTGCCCTTCCTGAAGGTACGGAAATGGTTATGCCTGGTGATAATGTTACTATAACTGTGAAGTTAATTTACCCTGTTGCAATTGATAAAGGATTACGTTTTGCTATTCGTGAAGGAGGCAGAACTGTTGGAGCAGGCCAGGTAATCGAAATTGTTGAATAGTAAATAATAACCTGATTGAGAATTAATCATTTAGGGTTAGGGATTCGATTGGGTTCATAACCCTTAAATGTGTAAATTAAATAGGCAGACGGGTGTAGCTCAGTTGGTAGAGCACTGGTCTCCAAAACCAGGTGTCGGGAGTTCGAGCCTCTCCACCCGTGCAAATGCAAATGAACTATGAAAGTGATAAAGTATTTAAATGATGCATATAATGAACTACTCCACAAAGTGTCATGGCCAACCTGGGGGGAATTACAAAGTAGTTCAGTTGTTGTGATGATTGCATCTCTGATAATAGCTATTGTTGTTTTTATTATGGATTATTCCTTTGAGAATATCATGGGATTTATTTATGGTATGTTCTATTAAAACCAGTTGTTCTATGGGAAAGAAAGAAACGAAATGGTATGTGCTGAGAGCAATTGGCGGGAAGGAAAAAAAAGTATTGGAGTACATTGAAAGCGAAGTGAAGAGATTGAATTTGCAGGATTTTGTTGCCCAGATATTAATACCAACTGAAAAAGTTTATCAGATTAGGAATGGAAAAAAAATAAGCAAAGAGAGAAACTTTTTTCCCGGATATGTTCTTATTGAAGCAGTTCTTGTTGGTGAAGTAGAACACATTCTTAGGGGTATTCCTAATGTAATTGGTTTTCTCGGAGGTTCAAAAGGAGGTAGTCCCCTTCCTTTGAGAGAATCAGAAGTGAACAGGATACTTGGTAAAGTTGATGAATTGGCATCAAGTGATGAAGAAATTACAGTTCCATATTTTATGGGTGAGTCGGTTAAAGTAATTGATGGTCCTTTCAATGGGTTTAACGGTATTATTGAAGTAGTGAACGAAGAAAAGAAAAAATTGAAAGTTATGGTTAAGATTTTCGGCAGGAAAACGCCGCTGGAACTTAGCTTTATGCAGGTTGAAAAAGAATAAATCTCCTTTGGAGAATTATTAATATAGATAGTTATGAAAATTATAATGCTTCCTGAGTAACTATCACATGTTTTACCAATAACTATTAAACAAAACCAGATTATGGCAAAAGAAGTTTCTGGAATTATTAAGTTACAGATTCGTGGCGGTGCAGCAAATCCATCACCTCCGGTAGGGCCTGCTTTAGGTGCTAAAGGTGTGAGTATAATGGAGTTTTGCAAACAGTTTAACGCCAAAACGCAGGATAAAGCAGGAAAACTTATTCCAGTTATTATTACGGTATATATGGATAAATCATTCACTTTTGTAACAAAAACTCCACCTGTAGCTGTTCAGTTACTTGAAGCATCAAAGAAAAAGTCCGGGTCAGCTGAGCCGAACAAAACTAAGATTGCAACAGTAACATGGGAGCAGGTGAAGAAAATTGCCGAGGAGAAAATGCCTGATTTAAATGCATTTACTGTTGAGTCTGCAATGAAACTAGTGGCTGGTACTGCCCGTAGTATGGGAATTAATGTAAAAGGTTCATTCCCGGGAAATAATTAAAATTTAATACTTCAATTAGAATGACTAAGTATACTAAAAATAGAAAAGTAGCTCTTGAAAAAATTGAAGAAGGTAAACTATACAGGTTAATTGAAGCTGCTGGTTTGGTGAAAGAGATTTCAACAACCAAATTTGATGCTTCTCTTGACCTCAATATCAGATTAGGTATTGACCCAAGAAAATCTAACCAGATGGTTCGTGGGGTAGTAACCCTTCCTAATGGTACGGGCAAAGAAACCCGTGTACTGGTGTTATGTACACCTGACAAAGAGGAGGAGGCTAAGAATGCCGGTGCCGATTTTGTAGGACTCGATGAGTTTGTCGAAAAAATAAAAGGTGGCTGGACAGATGTGGATGTTATTATCACTATGCCTCAGGTTATGGGTAAAGTTGGACCATTGGGAAGAGTACTCGGACCGCGTGGACTAATGCCTAATCCGAAAAGTGGAACTGTTACTACAGACGTTGGAAAAGCAGTTTCAGAAGTAAAAAAAGGGAAAATCGATTTTAAAGTAGATAAATATGGTATCGTTCATACATCTATTGGAAAGGTTTCATTTGAACCACAAAAGATTGTTGAAAATGCAAGAGAATTTATCAATTCAGTTGTGAAACTGAAACCGGCTTCTGCAAAAGGTACATATATAAAATCTATATATCTTTCAAGTACCATGAGTCCGGCAATAAAGATCGATGTTAAAGCCTTTAACGAAGATTAAGTTAATTGAGATAAAAGAGGTGTATGTTACTATGAATAAAGAAGAGAAAAATATAATCATCAAAGATCTGGCAGAGAAGATAAATGAATATTCTCATTTTTATCTTGCTGACGTTTCTGAGCTTAACGCCGAAGACTCAAGTGCACTGCGTAGGAAATGCTTTGAAAATGAAATTAGGCTGATTGTAGTTAAAAACACACTATTGAAAATTGCTTTGGAAAATTCTGAAGGTGACTTTCAGGAATTGTATCCATTGCTTGAACAACCGACCTCAATCATGTTTTCTAATACCGGTAATGTTCCGGCGAAAATTATTAAAGAGTTTAGAAAAAAACATGATAAGCCTGTACTAAAGGCTGCTTTTGTTGAAGAAGGACTTTATATCGGAGATGAAAAACTTGAAGATCTCGTTAGTATTAAGTCTAAGGAAGAACTCATTGCAGATGTAATTATGCTACTTCAATCACCTGCAAAGAATGTTATTTCAGCACTGCAGTCAGGTAAAAGTATTATATCAGGTGTTGTGAAAACACTTGCTGATAGAGAATAATAAAAATAATTATAATAAAACTTTAAAAAAAAACAAGAAAATGGCAGATGTAAAAAAGTTAGCAGAAGAATTGGTTAACCTTACTGTAAAAGAAGTTAATGAGTTGGCAAATGTTCTTAAAGAAGAATACGGAATTGAACCAGCAGCTGCAGCTGTTGCTGTTGCCGGAGGAGCCGGTGGTGCTGGTGAAGAAGGCGGAGTTGCAGAACAGACTGAATTTGATGTTGTACTTACTGCTCCGGGTGGAGCAAAACTTCAGGTAGTAAAACTGGTTAAGGAACTTACCGGATTAGGGCTTAAAGAAGCTAAAGGTCTGGTTGACTCAGCACCAAAACCTGTTAAGGAAGGTGTAACTAAAGACGAAGCGGAATCTCTTAAAAATCAATTAGAAGAAGCAGGAGCAGAAGTTGAAGTTAAATAGAAACTATCACCTTATATTATTAGGTTTCTCAGGTTTGGAATCCGGTTAAGGATTCTAGACCTTTTCGTCGTTATATATATATATATATTATGTCAACATAATCTTTTTAGAATGTCCTCGAAAACAAACGAAAGAATTAGTTTTGCTTCCATTTCTGAACAAATGGATTATCCTGATTTTTTGGATATTCAGTTGAAATCATTCCGAAATTTTTTTCAACTGAATACTATTCAGGAACAAAGGAAAAATGAAGGACTATATAAAGTCTTTAACGAAAACTACCCAATTACTGATACAAGGAATAATTTTGTTCTGGAATTTCTTGATTATACCATTGATCCTCCACGTTACACTATTGATGAATGTCTGGAAAGAGGTTTAACTTATAGTGTCCCTTTGAAGGCTAAATTGAAATTGTATTGTACCGATCCTGAACATGAAGATTTTGATACGGTTATACAGGAGGTATATTTAGGCGTTGTTCCTTATATGACTGAACGTGGAACCTTTGTAGTTAATGGGGCAGAAAGAGTAATTGTGTCACAGCTACATCGATCACCCGGAGTTTTCTTCGGGCAAAGTATTCATGCTAACGGTACAAAATTGTATTCGGCCAGGATAATTCCATTCAAAGGTTCATGGATAGAATTTGCAACCGATATTAATAATGTGATGTATGCTTACATTGATCGGAAAAAGAAATTGCCGGTTACAACATTATTACGTGCTATTGGCTACGAAACCGATAAAGATATACTTGAAATATTTGATCTTGCTGAAGAATTTAAGGTTTCTAAAACGGCTCTGAAAAAACTTGTTGGAAGAAAACTTGCTGCACGAGTACTGAAATCATGGGTTGAAGACTTTGTTGATGAAGATACAGGTGAAGTAGTGTCAATTGAACGAAATGAAGTGATAATTGATAGGGAAACAGTTTTGGAAGAAGCACATATTGAAGATATTGTCAATTCCGGGTCAAAAACGATCCTGCTTCATAATATAGAAAAAAATATCTCTGATTTTGAGATTATTTTTAATACTCTACAGAAAGATCCATGCAACTCGGAGAAAGAAGCTGTTGTTCATATTTACCGTCAATTACGTAATTCTGAACCACCTGATGAAGGAACTGCCCGCGAAGTGATTGAAAATCTGTTTTTCTCAGACAAACGTTACGATCTGGGAGATGTCGGAAGATTTAGAATAAACAGGAAACTGGGTCTTGATATCCCTATGGATACAAGTGTCCTTACAATGGAAGATATTATTAAGATTATTAAGTATCTGATAGAACTTATAAACTCAAAAACAGATGTTGATGATATTGACCATTTAAGTAATCGTAGAGTAAGAACAGTAGGCGAACAACTTCATAATCAGTTTGGTGTAGGTTTAGCCCGTATGGCAAGAACCATTCGTGAAAGAATGAATGTTCGCGATAATGAGGTTTTTACTCCTGTTGACCTGATTAATTCGAAGACTCTCTCTTCAGTTATTAATTCCTTTTTCGGAACAAACCAATTGTCCCAATTTATGGATCAGACTAATCCGCTGGCTGAAATGACCCATAAACGAAGAATGTCAGCACTTGGACCAGGTGGTTTATCACGGGAAAGAGCTGGATTCGAGGTTCGTGATGTGCACTATACACACTATGGAAGACTTTGCCCTATTGAAACACCCGAAGGACCAAATATTGGACTGATATCATCACTGTGTGTTTATGCCAAGATCAATAAACTTGGTTTTATTGAAACACCTTATAGAAATGTTAAAGATGGGAAGGTGGATTTAAATGATAATGGTGTGGTTTTCCTGAGTGCTGAGGAAGAAGAAAAAAAGGTAATTGCTCAGGCAAATGCACCTATAAACGAGAATGGTATGTTTGTTAACCCCAAGGTTAAGGCACGCTACGAAGGTGATTTTCCGCATGAGGAAGCAGGCAATGTTGACTTAATGGATGTTGCTCCAAATCAGATTGCTTCAATTGCTGCTTCCCTGATCCCATTTCTTGAGAATGACGATGCAAACAGAGCTCTTATGGGTTCTAATATGATGAGACAGGCAGTGCCTCTTATTAATCCTGAAGCACCTATTGTTGGTACAGGCCTGGAAAAAACAATGATCCAGGATTCAAGAATATTAATTGTCGCAGAAAGTGACGGTGTTGTTGAATATGTTGATGCTAACGAAATAGTAGTCCGCTATACACGAAGTGATATTGAGAAGTTTATTAGCTTCGATGATGATGTGAAAAAATATGTTCTTCCAAAGTATAAAAAAACAAACCAGAATACTTGTATTAATCTTATCCCGATTGTTTCAAAAGGCGAAAAGGTTATGAAAGGTCAGGTTCTTACTGAGGGTTTTGGTACAGAAAATGGAGAACTTGCACTTGGTAGAAATTTAAAAGTGGCATTCATGCCATGGAAAGGATATAATTTCGAGGATGCTATCGTGATATCTGATCGTGTAGTACGTGATGATATCTTTACATCAATACATATAGAAGAACATTCTCTTGAAGTTAGAGATACAAAAAGAGGTCTTGAAGAACTTACATCAGATATTCCTAATGTTAGTGAAGAGGCAACTAAAGATTTGGATGAACATGGGTTGATTCGTATTGGTGCACATATCAAACCCGGGGATATTCTTATAGGAAAAATTACACCAAAAGGTGAATCCGATCCCTCTCCGGAAGAGAAACTGCTTCGTGCCATTTTCGGCGATAAAGCGGGTGATGTTAAAGATGCTTCTTTGAAAGCCGGACCATCACTCGACGGAGTGGTAGTTAAGAAAAACCTTTTCTCACGTCCTGTTAAGGACAGAAGATCGAAAATTGCAGAAAAACCAATACTGGATAAGATAGAAGCCGGGTTACAAAAGGAACTCGAAGAATTAGACACCAAACTGGTTGATAAAATTTTTATCCTTGTAAATGGGAAAACTTCTCAGGGGGTTAAAGATAACCTGAATGTTGATCTTATTCCTAAGGGTACAAAATTTACTCTTAAACAACTACAGGAGATTAATTATCTCAATGTTAACCTGAATAAATGGACTACCGATAAGAAGAAAAATGAAACTATTAAGCTTCTTGTCCATAATTATCTTACAAAGCATAAAGATATAGAAGCTATCCGCCGGAGAGAGAAATACAATATTTCTATTGGGGATGAACTTCCTACCGGTATTATTCAAATGGCTAAAGTTTATCTGGCCAGGAAGCGGAAAATAAAGGTTGGCGATAAAATGGCCGGACGTCATGGAAATAAGGGTATTGTTGCCAAAATTGTACGGCAGGAAGATATGCCTTTCCTTGAAGACGGAACACCTGTGGATATTGTACTTAACCCACTGGGAGTACCATCAAGGATGAATCTTGGCCAGATATATGAAACAGTTTTGGGTTGGGCAGGACAACGTCTGGGATTAAAATTCTCAACACCAATATTTGATGGCGCAACTTTAGAACAAATATCTGAATATACTAAAAAAGCAGGTCTTCCTGATTATGGAACAACTTATTTGTACGACGGAGGTACCGGCGAGCGATTTACCCAGCCCGCTACTGTAGGTATTATCTATATGCTCAAACTTGGACATATGGTTGACGATAAAATGCACGCACGATCTATCGGACCATACTCACTTATTACACAACAACCACTTGGCGGTAAAGCACAATTCGGAGGTCAGCGGTTTGGTGAGATGGAAGTATGGGCTCTTGAGGCTTTCGGAGCATCACACATACTTCAGGAAATCCTGACAGTGAAATCGGATGATGTTATTGGAAGAGCACGGTCGTATGAAGCTATTGTTAAAGGAGAACCCATGCCTACACCGGGAATACCTGAATCCCTTAATGTTCTGTTACATGAACTTAGAGGACTTGGACTCAGTATGAGTCTTGATTAGTTATTTATGTTAGTGAAAATTTAATTATTTACATATGCCATTCCGTAGAGATACAAAGGTTAAGAGTGATTTTACAAAAATTTCAATTGCTCTGGCTTCACCGGAGGAGATACTTGAACGTTCGTGTGGAGAAGTACTGAAACCCGAAACAATAAATTACAGAACTTATAAACCTGAAAGAGATGGTTTGTTTTGTGAACGAATATTTGGCCCTGTTAAGGATTATGAATGCCATTGTGGTAAATATAAGAGGATAAGATACAAGGGGATTGTTTGTGATCGTTGTGGTGTTGAAGTTACTGAAAAGAAAGTGCGGCGCGAACGTATTGGTCATATCTCCCTGGTAGTACCTGTTGCTCATATTTGGTATTTCAAGTCGCTCCCCAATAAAATGGGTTACCTTCTTGGTCTTCCAACCAAAAAACTGGATTCTATTATTTACTATGAAAGATATGTGGTAATTAATCCGGGAGTTAAAGAAGCAGATGGTATTAAATATCTTGATTTCCTTACTGAAGAAGAATATCTTGAGATTCTGGAAAGTCTTCCAAAGGAGAATCAATATCTTGAGGATACCGATCCTGATAAGTTTATTGCAGGGATGGGTGCTGATGCTCTGTTTCATTTGCTTGAACGTCTTAATCTGGATGAAATGTCATTTTCTCTCAGACATAAAGCAAATACAGAAACTTCGCAGCAAAGGAAGAATGAAGCCCTGAAACGATTACAGGTTGTTGAAGCATTCAGAGCATCAACAAAAGTAAATCGTCCCGAATGGATGATAGTGAAAGTAGTACCTGTTATTCCTCCTGAGCTCAGACCACTTGTACCACTTGATGGGGGACGTTTTGCCACATCCGACCTTAACGATCTTTACCGGCGTGTAATTATCAGAAATAACAGGCTTAAGCGACTTATTGAAATAAAAGCTCCCGAAGTGATCCTCCGTAATGAGAAACGGATGCTTCAGGAATCAGTTGACTCATTATTTGATAATTCAAGGAAATCAAATGCTGTTAAGACCGATGGAAACAGGCCGCTTAAATCGCTGAGTGATAGCCTAAAAGGAAAGCAAGGAAGATTCCGTCAGAATCTCCTTGGGAAAAGAGTTGATTATTCAGCCAGGTCTGTTATTGTCGTTGGACCGGAACTTAAACTTCATGAATGTGGGTTGCCAAAGGATATGACAGCTGAACTTTATAAACCTTTTATTATTAGGAAATTAATTGAAAGGGGTATAGTAAAGACTGTTAAGTCAGCTAAAAAAATTGTTGACAGGAAAGACCCCGTTGTATGGGATATACTGGAAAGTGTACTTAAGGGGCATCCTGTCTTGCTAAACAGGGCTCCAACTCTTCACCGTCTTGGTATACAAGCATTCCAGCCTAAGCTTATTGAGGGAAAGGCAATTCAGTTACATCCATTGGTTTGTACTGCTTTTAATGCTGACTTTGATGGTGATCAGATGGCAGTTCATCTGCCTCTTGGTAATTCTGCTATTCTTGAAGCTCAAATGCTGATGCTTGCATCACATAATATACTTAACCCGGCTAATGGTGCTCCAATTGCAGTTCCTTCACAGGATATGGTTCTTGGATTATATTATATTACCAAAGCAAAAAAATCAACAAAATCCTTGAAAATCAGGGGGGAAGGTTTGGTTTTTTATTCTCAGGAAGAGGTTACTATTGCTCTGAATGAGAATAAAATTGATCTTCATGCTATTATTAAGGTTAAAGTTGATGATATAGTTGATGGGAAACCGGTTAATCATCTTATTGAGACCACTGTAGGGCGAGTTGTTTTTAACAAGTATGTTCCTAAAGAAGTTGGTTTTATCAATGAACTTCTGACTAAGAAATCACTTAGAGAAATTATTGGTACAGTATTGAAAAAATCCGGAACTTCAACTACTGCGAATTTCCTTGATGATATCAAATCTCTTGGATTTAATATGGCTTTTCGTGGCGGGCTTTCATTTAATCTTAAAGATGTAATCGTTCCGGAACGGAAACTTGAACTTGTGAAAGAAGGTTATGATAACGTAGATGAGGTGATGAGTAACTATAACATGGGATTTATTACTAACAATGAACGTTACAACCAGATAATTGATATCTGGACACACACAAATGCCAAGCTTACCCAAACCCTGATGAAACAATTATCTTCTGATAAGCAGGGATTTAATCCTGTGTATATGATGCTTGACTCAGGGGCACGTGGTTCAAAAGAACAGATAAGACAGCTTTCCGGGATGAGGGGCCTAATGGCTAAACCACAAAAATCAGGTGCTACTGCTTCGGAAATTATTGAAAACCCGATCTTGTCTAATTTTAAAGAGGGACTTTCCGTTCTGGAATATTTTATTTCAACTCATGGTGCCAGAAAAGGTTTGGCGGATACTGCCTTGAAAACTGCTGATGCAGGTTACCTGACAAGACGCCTTGTTGATGTATCACAAGATGTTGTTGTTTCACAGCTTGACTGTGGATCATTGAGAGGTCTTGTTGCAAGTGCAATTAAAAAGAATGAAGAAGTTGTTGAAACACTTTATGAAAGAATCCTGGGCCGTACTACTGTACATGACGTTTACAATCCGTTAAATAATGAATTGATAATTGCTTCTGGAGAAGAAATTACTGAAGAGATTGCCCGTAAAATTGAGGAATCACCAATCGAAGAAGTAGAAATTCGTTCTGTTCTTACATGTGAATCAAGTAGAGGAGTCTGTGCAAAATGTTACGGAAGAAACCTCTCTACCGGACAAATGGTGCAACGAGGTGAAGCAGTTGGTGTAATTGCTGCCCAGTCTATTGGAGAACCGGGAACACAGCTTACACTGCGAACTTTCCACGTTGGTGGTACTGCTTCAAGCATTACTGCTGAATCCAGTATCACTTCTAAATTTGACGGAGTCGTTGAGATTGAAGAATTGCGTACTGTAGAGAAGAAAATGGAGGATGGTAAAAAAGTTGATGTAGTTATTGGACGTCTGGCAGAAATGCGGATACTGGATAAGGAAACCGGTATTGCACTGTCAACTCATAATATACCTTATGGCTCAAACCTTTATATAAAGAATGGTAACCGTATAAAGAAAGGGGACTTGCTTTGTGATTGGGATCCTTATAATGCATTGATAATCTCTGAAGAGCATGGTAAAGTAAATTTTCAACAATTAATTGAAGGTGTTACTTATCGGGAAGAGTCTGATGAACAAACAGGTTACAAGGAGAAAGTGATTATTGAAACAAGAGATAAAACGAAGAATCCTACTCTCAGGATTGTGTCAGGGAATAAAAAGGAAACCCCATCAAAATCCTATAACCTTCCCGTTAGTGCTCATGTAATTGCCAGTGAAGATAGTAAAGTAAAAGAGGGAGATATATTGGCGAAAATACCCAGAGCTATTGGGAAATCGGGCGATATTACAGGTGGCCTGCCAAGGGTTACTGAACTGTTCGAAGCAAGAAACCCATCAAACCCT
This sequence comes from Bacteroidales bacterium, assembly GCA_021163295.1. GTDB lineage: Bacteria > Bacteroidota > Bacteroidia > Bacteroidales > VadinHA17 > JADFUQ01. The sequence goes on along the minus strand of JAGGXD010000186.1, from coordinate 14,376 downwards.
GCTGTTGTATCTGAAATAGACGGAGAGATTCAGTTTGGTAAAATCAAGCGCGGGAATCGTGAAATTATTGTTACATCACGAACAGGTGAAGTGAAAAAATATCTGGTTCCATTATCAAAACAAATACTCGTTCAGGAAAACGATTATGTACGGGCAGGAATGCCAATGTCTGACGGGGCTATTACCCCACTGGATATTCTTGCTATTAAAGGACCGACAAAAGTACAGGAATATATTGTTAACGAGGTTCAGGAAGTTTACCGGCTACAGGGTGTGAAAATTAATGATAAACATTTTGAAATTATCGTTCGTCAGATGATGCGTAAAGTTGAAATTATTGATCCCGGAGATACTAAATTCCTTGAAAAACAAGTAGTTGACAAATTGGGATTCATGAATGAGAACGACTGGATCTATGATAAAATGATTATTATTGAAGTGGGAGATTCACAGATATTTAAGAATGGACAGATAATTACTGCAAGGAAACTCAGAGATGAAAATTCTATTCTTAAACGAAAAGATTTAAAACTTATTGAAGCACGTAATGCTATTCCTGCAACATCAAACCAGGTGTTGCAAGGAATTACAAAAGCTGCACTTCAAACAAAAAGTTTTATGTCGGCTGCTTCATTCCAGGAAACAACAAAAGTTCTAAACGAAGCTGCTGTGTTTGGACGAGTGGATAACCTCGAAGGTCTGAAAGAAAATGTTATTGTCGGACACCTGATCCCTGCCGGAACAGGTGCAAGAAATTATGACAAGATTGTTGTGGGGTCAATGGAAGAATATGAAAAATTAGTGTCTGCTAAAGAAAAGGGGAAAGATGTAGATGAAAAAGGGGATGTAGTTAAAGGAGAAGATAATAAGGAGTAATAATTATAAATTCTTTTTACTATGGAAGACCAAAAAGGCAAATCCGGGAAGAATCAACTGGATATAGAACTTAACGATGAAGTGGCCCAGGGAACTTATTCAAACCTTGCGGTTATTACGCACTCATCAGCTGAATTTGTATTAGACTTTGTCAGGATTATGCCAGGTGTACCTAAGGCACAGGTGAAATCCAGAGTTATTCTTACTCCTGAACATGCAAAAAGATTGTTGAGAGCTCTTGAAGATAATATTAAAAAGCATGAAACTGTATATGGTAAAATTAAAGATAGAGGTCCCGGTGGACCTGCTATGCCGATGAATTTTGGCGGTCCGACTGCACAAGCGTGACAATAAAAATAATTCATCAAAAAAATAACGTAATTAATTAAAAATAATGAGTATGAGAGTATTCGTTTGCCTCGGGAACGTACCTGATACAACCACAAAAGTTAAGTTTACAGAAAATAATTCTGTTTTTGATAATACCGGCGTACAGTGGGTAATTAATCCATGGGATGAGCTCGCTCTGACAAGGGCTATGGAACTAAAAGAGGATTCGGGCTCCTCAGTGGAAAAAGTTACCGTTATTACAGTTGGAACAAAAAGTGCTGAACCTACAATAAGAAAAGCGCTGGCAATTGGTGCGGATGATGCTATACGTATTAATGCTGAACCAACTGATGCATATGATGTAGCTGCTAAGCTGGCGGGTGTGCTGAAAAATGAAGATATTGGTTTTGTAATGTGTGGTATTGAATCATGTGATTATAACGGATCTGCTGTTGGTGGGATGTTATCAGAGTTTCTTAATCTGCCTTCTGTTTCTTCAGTTTCAGGTATTGAAGTAAAAGGGGAAAAAGTGTCTGTATCACGGACTATTGATGGAGGAAAAGAAATTATAAGCATTGATACACCATTTGTTGCAATTGTCCAGAAAGGAATTTCTATTGAACCAAGGATTCCTGCTATGCGTGGAATTATGATGGCTAGAAAGAAACCTTTGAATGTGGTGGAAGTCCCGGATACTGAAGTGTTAACAAGTCATAAAAGTTTTGAACTCCCTCAACCTAAACCACCATGTAAAATAGTTAATCCTGAAAATGTAAAGGAACTGTTTGACCTTTTACAGAATGAAGCTAAGGTGTTATAATAACTGGAATAATGGAAGACTGGAATAATGGAAAAATGAAAAAGGAATATTTGAATTATTTATTCAATATTCCATCATTCCAATATTCCAACATTCCGTAGGTATTTCAGTTTGATAATTATTTAACCAGAAGAAATTGATAATAATAAATTGAACAATAAAAAAAATCATGGCAGTATTAGTATTTACAGAAAACTGGGACGGGAAATTTAAAAAATTGTCTTTTGAATTGGTTTCATATGCACAGAAAGTGGCTGAGAAGCTTAATGTACCTGTTGTTGCTCTTTCTATTGGTGAAGTTGCTGAAGATGAGCTTAAAAAATTAGGTGATTATGGTGCTGATAAAATTCTGAGTGTAACAAACGAGTACCTGAAAACACTGGATAACCAGATGTATACAAAAGTGATTTCGGAAGTTGCCCAAAAAGAAAATGCCAAAGTTATTTTGTTTTCTCATAACAATACAGGCAAAGCACTTGCACCCCGGTTATCTGTTAAGTTGAAAGCTGCCCTGGGTTCAGGGTTAATTGACTTACCATCCGTAGCTGATCTCTTTACAGTACATAAAAAGGTGTTTACGGGGAAAGCTTTTGTTACTATGGAACTTAATTCTGATATTAAAGTACTTACCTTGTCGCAAAATTCGTTTAAGCTGATCAGTTCAGATAATAATGCAACTATTGAAGAGTATTTAACCGATATTCAGGAAAGTGATATTAAAACCAAAGTTACCAGTACGGATAAAGAGACAGGAAAACTTCTCCTGACTGATGCGGAAATTGTTGTTTCAGGTGGCAGGGGAATGAAATCGCCTGATAACTGGGGACCGATAGAGGAACTCGCAGAACTTCTTGGAGCAGCTACCGCTTGCTCACGACCGGTTTCTGATGAAGGATGGAGACCACATGAAGAACATACAGGACAAACAGGTAAGATAATTGCGCCTAATCTTTATATTGCTGCCGGTATTTCAGGGGCAATCCAGCATCTTGCAGGTATAAGTTCTGCAAAGTACCTGGTTGCTATTAATACTGATCCTGATGCACCCATTTTCGAGGCAGCAGATTATGGAATTGTAGGTGATGTACATAAAATTTTGCCTGAATTAATATCAATAGTAAAAGAGAGTAAGCTTTAATATCCTTTCCATGTTCACCAGCATCATTTTTATCCTAATCCTTTCAGGAGCCACAATAATTTTCTATCGAAAAGTTAGAAAAATCAGACGGAGTATAAACCTTGGTAAAGACATTGAAATAACTGATAATAAGCCTCTAAGGTGGAGAAGAGTCCTGTTTATTGCAATTGGTCAGAAAAAAATGCTTCAACGGCCTGTTGCAGCTCTGATGCATATTTTTGTTTATGTGGGCTTTATTATTGTAAATATGGAAATGTTCGAGATTCTTATTGATGGGATTTCCGGATCACATCGACTGTTTTCATTCTATGGGAAGGCATATGGCATTATGCTTTCCATATTTGAAATCATTACCCTGACAGTGATGCTTGGTTGTATGGTATTTCTTGTGAGGAGAAATTTAATAAAAGTAAACAGGTTCTGGAGCAAGGAAATGACAAAATGGCCTCGTTCGGATGCTAACATTATTTTGATTACTGAGCTTTTGCTTATGAGTGCTATACTTATAATGAATGCAACTGACGGTATATTGCAGACGAGACCTGATGCGCATTATACACAAGTGGGTTCTTTTATTATTAGCGGTATTATTCAACCCATATTCTCAGGTTTACCCTCTTCCTCTTTAATTATTATTGAAAGATTCTGCTGGTGGTTTCACATTGTTGGTGTCCTTGTGTTTCTTAATTATATTCCGTATTCAAAGCATTTTCATGTTTTCCTTTCTTTCCCAAATGTCTATTATTCAAAACTCCGTCCTGCCGGGGAAATGGTAAATATGCCATCTATTACTAAAGAAGTTAAATTTATGCTGGAAGAAAATTATTCCGACCAGGATGATGATAATGAAGTGGTGACATTTGGCGCAAAAACTGTCAGGGATCTGACATGGAAGCATTTAATGGATGCTTATTCATGTACGGAATGTGGAAGATGTACATCCAGTTGCCCGGCAAATATTACCGGTAAAAAACTGTCACCGCGAAAAATTGTTATGGATACACGTGACAATCTGGAAGAAGTTGCTGATAAACTGTTTAATAAAAAGAGCTCGGGAAAAGATGACAAAAAAAATACCAGGTCATTATTTGATTTCATTTCGGCAGAGGAATTATGGGCTTGTACAACCTGTAACGCGTGTACTTATGAATGCCCTGTAAATATTGACCCTCTTGCTATTATTTTAGAAATGAGAAGATACCTTGTTCTGGAAGAGTCTGCTGCCCCCGGACCGCTAAATAATACATTTTCAAATATTGAAAATAATGGTGCTCCCTGGCAGTTTTCACAGGAGGATAGGATGGAATGGGCTAAGGAATTTATGGAAAAACAAAAAATAGATGTTCCTGTAATGGCCGATCTTTTTGCGAAAAATGAGAAGCCGGAATATCTTTTTTGGGTTGGGAGTTCCGGTGCTTTTGACGACCGGTATAAAAACGTTGTTAAAGCTTTTGTGAAAATACTTACCCATTTAGGTGTAAGTTATGCAGTTCTGGGTACTGAAGAATCTTCAACAGGAGATGTTGCCAGAAGGGCTGGTAATGAAATGCTTTTCCAGATGCAGGCAATGATGAATATTGAATTGCTGAACGGGTATGAGGTAAAAAAAATTCTAACTTGCGATCCTCATGCATTTAATACCTTTAAAAACGAATATCCTCAATATGATGGAAATTACCAGGTGATTCACCATACACAGTTTTTAAAAGACCAGATTGAAGCAGGGAATTTAAAGGTTAAATCTTTAATCTTTAACAAAAAAATAATTACTTATCATGATCCTTGTTATCTGGGTAGGGCAAATGGTGAATATGATGCACCACGTCGAGTACTTAATTTTATTCCATCAGAAAAGAAAGAAATGAAGAGGAATAAAAGTAATGCTCTTTGCTGCGGAGCAGGTGGAGGGCAGATGTTTAAAGAAGCTGAGAAAGGGGATAAAGAAATATTTATTGAAAGAACTGAAGAAGCACTTGAAACCGGAGCTGATATTATCGTAACAGCTTGCCCGTACTGTATGGCTATGATCACTGATGGAATTAAATATAAAGATAAGGTAGAGGATGTGAAGAACTATGATATTGCCGAAATTGTATCTTTGTCATTAGAAATTTGAACTTTAATACAAAATTTGCAAAACCCGAAAAAAATAATTATGGAAAAAAGCAAACAAATAACAGGCGGTGAATTTATTGTTAAGGAAACAGAAGCAAAGGATATTTTTATACCTGAAGAGTTTGACGAAGAGCAAAATATGATTGCGCAAACTTGCCGTGATTTTCTGGAGACTGAAGTTTTTCCAAATCTTGACAGGATTGATCAGCAGGAAGATGGATTGATGCCTGAAATCCTTACAAAAGCAGGAGAACTGGGTCTTCTTGGCATCTCTCTTCCTGAAAAATATGACGGGTTTGAGCAGTCTTTTGTAACCTCGATGCTTGCAGGTGATGTAATGGGTGCAGCTTATTCATTTGCCGTTGCTTATTCATGCCATACAGGTATCGGTACATTGCCGATTTTATATTATGGTAATGACGAGCAAAAGGGAAAATATATTCCAAAGCTTGCTTCCGGTGAATGGAAAGGAGCCTATGCTCTTACTGAACCTAATGCCGGTTCGGATGCAAATGCCGGTAAAACTAATGCAGTATTGTCAGATGATGGTAAACATTACCTGCTGAACGGACAAAAAATGTGGATAACAAATTCGGGATTTGCTGATGTTATTACTGTGTTTGCAAAAATTGATAATGACCGTGTGCTTAGTGCTTTTATTGTTGAACGTAATTTCCCGGGTATCGTATTTAATCCTGAAGAGAAAAAAATGGGTATTAAAGGCTCATCAACACGTCAACTATTTTTTAATGACTGTAAAGTGCCGGTAGAAAACCTTCTTGGAAATCGGGGACAAGGATTCAGAATTGCACTGAATATACTTCATATGGGACGGATAAAGCTTGGGGGGAACGTCCTGGGAGCTGCAAAACATGCTATTAATCAATCAGTTCAGTATGCCAATGAAAGAAAACAATTCAAAATGCTAATTGGTTCTTTCGGGTCAATTAAGCATAAACTGGCAGAGCAGGTCATCAAAAATTTTACTACTGAGTCGGCTGTTTACAGAGCTAGTTATAATGTTGATCAATATGTGGAGCAAAGCCTTGAAGTGATGATTAAAGAAAAAGCTACTATTGATGCTTATGCACAACTTGCTGTTGAAGCAGCTATTCTTAAAGTGGCTGGTTCTGAAGCGCTTGATTATATAGTTGATGAAAATGTACAGATACATGGCGGGATGGGTTATTCGGCTGAATTGGATGTTGACAGGGGATATCGTGACTCACGAATAAACAGGATATTTGAGGGTACGAACGAGATAAATAAAATACTGGTTGTTGATACTGTTTTGAAGAGAGGTGCTAAAGGTTATTTTGACCTGTTCGGTGAAGCTGAAAAAGCATATAAAAACCTGGTAAGTTTATCCGGCACTCCTGAACTTGAAGATGATTTTTATGCTGAAAAGAAACGAATTATTGGAAACTTCAGGAAAATTGCCCTGTTTCTTATTCATGCAACTTCTGAGAAATTCCAGCGGAAACTGATGTACGAGCAGGAGATACTGAATAATATTGCAGATATTATTATACTTCTTTATGTTTCTGAATCATCATTGCTCCGTGTCGAGAAACTTGAGAATATTAAGGATGCAGAGCAAATAAAAGTGTATAAAGATATTATCGACGTTTTTATTTACGATGCTTCAGGAAGAATTAGTAAATTTGCAAAAGATGCAATTTATTCATTTGCTGAAGGGGAGATAAAAGACATGCTGGTTAAAGGAACAAATTATTACACTTTAGTAAGTGGTGTGAATACCAAAGAAGCCAGGAGAAGAATTGCAGATAAACTGATTGATGATAATAAATATAATTTTTAGATATTCATTCAAAGTGAATAACTTATACAATGCGTAGGTTTTATAAGTTCATATTTTTATTTAGTATTCTGGTTTTTTCTTTACAACCCGGATGTAAAAAACAACCTAAATGTGGTTGTGATGGAGATGTACGTTTTCCCCTTGTAGAAACCAAGGGTACTATACTTTATAATGTAGAGACCGGTTATGCACAATTTCAACCTGGTGAAATCTATTCAACCTTTGAGATTTGTGATGCCGGAAGTGTAATGCATTTGCTAACACCATTTGAGCAGGGAGAAACAGTGCTTGTGAGTGGTGATGCTTATGATGATTGTTACAAAATGGTTAATCCGTATGCCTACGCAAACTATATGCTGAAGTTGACTGAAATTAAGAAAGACGAATTTGATAATTAATGCCGTTTATAACTTATTCAAAAAAGCCCTGATCTGTTTAGGGCTTTTTTTATTCCCGTGAATTCGGCTAACTTTGAACTTTGAACATTTTGGAAGAATGGAATAGATGGAGTAGGGGGAGAATAGAAGAGTGGAAATATGGAAAGAAATTTAAAATTTCGAATAGCAAATGATAAATAATAAAGTTAAGTATGATTTACATATGAGTAATTTTAAAGAACAACTCAGAAGAGTAAAAGCATTTGTTTTTGATATTGACGGAGTGCTGTCAGAGCAAACAATGTTGCTTGATACAGATGGGAACCTTATTCGTACTTCAAGCATAAGAGATGGTTATGCAATGCAAAGAGCCGTAAATAAAAATTATCCTGTCGGAATAATCACCGGAGGAGAAATAACGAATGTTCTTAAGAGATATCAGAAGCTTGGAGTAAATGATATTTACCTTGGTTCAACAAATAAGAGATTAGATATTATTGATTTTTTAAAGAAATACCGGATTGAGGCATCAGATGTTTTATATATGGGTGATGACCTGCCTGATCTTGAAGTTATGAAAATGGTCGGTTTTCCAACATGCCCTGATGATGCAGTTGTCGAAGTAAAACAGATATCAAAGTATGTCTCAAATTTTACAGGGGGAAACGGTTGTGTACGGGATGTGATCGAACAAGTGCTTCGTCTTAATAAGCACTGGGTGTGAGCTGCATCTGACCTTAAAAATTATTTTATAAGCACATGAAATCTTTTTTCAAACTTATCAGAGTTCAGAATCTATTGATAATTGCTGTAACCCAATATCTTATGCGATGGAGCATAATTTATCCTTTGCTAAACAAGTTGTCAATAGTATCAGATGAGGAAGTGATCCATTTTAAGGATTTCGGACTGCAATTCAATGAATTCTATTTTGCTTTGCTTGTGCTTTCTACTATGTTGATTACCGGTGCCGGGTATGTTATTAACGACTATTTTGATATTAAGACAGATGTGTATAACCACCCTGATAATGTAATTGTTGGAAGGGAAATTTCACGGAGAGCTACAATGCTTATTCATATTGTTATGAATTTTATGGGAGTAGCTCTGGGGATTCTTATATCTTTCTTAATTCATTTGCCTACTCTTGCTGTAATTTTTCTTATTATACCTGGACTTCTTTGGTTTTATTCAACAAGTTATAAGAGACAGTTTCTTATAGGAAATATTATCGTTTCTTTTCTTACAGGATTAGTGCCATTTATGGTTGTCTTATTTGAAATACCATGTCTTAATGCAGAGTATGGTAAGGTAATGATTGATTACCATGCAAATTTCAACATTCTTTTCGGCTGGGTTGGTGGTTTTGCAATTTTTGCATTCTGGCTCACACTAATCAGGGAATTAATTAAAGATATGGAAGACTTTGAAGGTGACCGGGAGTATGGTCGTAAAACTTTACCTGTAAATCTTGGATTGGGAATCACAAAAGCATTTGTTGTTGTATTGCTTGTACTTTTCCTTTCAGGATTGATGTGGATGTATTTCATGTTCATCACTGATGTCAGCACCCTGGTATATTTAAGTATAGCACTGGTACTTCCTACACTCTATCTGATTTTCAGGTTAACAATGTCGCAAATAAAAAAGGATTATCAATTGTGTAGTCTCCTTACTAAAGGGATTATGCTATCCGGTATTTTATATTCAATTCTTGCAGGTTATATCATTCAAACAAAATTCTGAATTTTTCTATGGTTCTTGAAAACTTGAAAGGAAAAAAGATTCTACTGGCTTCAAAATCCCCCCGCAGGTATTACCTGCTTAAAGAGTTGGGAATTGAATTTGAACAGGTTGATAATTTTCAGGATGATGAGTTTTATCCTGAAGAATTACATTTTGAGGAAATACCGGTTTTCCTGGCTAAGAAAAAGGCTGATAAATTCAATGAACTGTTAGATGAAAACTGTATTCTGATAACTGCAGATACAATTGTATGGTGCAAAAACAGTGTATTAAACAAACCGAATAGCTTTGATGAAGCATATCAGATGCTACGTGATCTTTCTGATAATAAGCACACAGTAATCACAGGAGTTTGCCTGAGGTCAGCAAAGAAAGAGATCACGTTTATTGCCACAACCGATGTTTATTTTACGAAATTATCAGATATCGAAATTGAGTATTATCTCAGGAAATTCAAGCCATTTGATAAAGCCGGTGCTTACGGAATACAGGAATGGATTGGCTATATTGGTATAGAAAAGATAAATGGTTCCTATTTTAACGTAATGGGATTACCAATACAGAAAGTATATAAAGAACTGAAGAAGTTCTAATTACGGTTCCAGGAAAATGAATAGAAAAATAAATTTCAAATTTTGAATATCAAATGATAAATAATGAAGTTAAGTATGATTTACAGGAACTTTAATATTTTTTATTTAACCCTGACGTTTAAGTCAGGGTGTGACCAAAGCGTCATCACATTCGACATTTATTATTTAAATGGTGAATTCCTGCGTTTAAACTTATATTCCATTATTTCAGCATTACTCGCTTCGCTCATGAGATCGATCGCTTTGCTCTCTAAGTTCCAATGTTCCAGAATAACTACTCCTTATTTTAAAAAACTTTAACTATATGTTTCATTTAATCAATATTATCATGATAAGAAAATGTTTCAGGATAATCGTTTTATTCATAATCCTTTTATCCTCAACCCTTAGGGCTGATGAAGGAATGTGGATCCCCATTCTGATTGAAAAATTCAATATTGAAATTATGCAGGAGAAGGGTTTTAAACTTTCTGCAGAGGATATCTACAGTGTCAACCAGGCTAGCATGAAAGATGCTGTAATGATTTTCGGAGGCGGTTGTACTGCTGAACTGATATCTGATAAAGGGCTGTTAATTACTAATCACCATTGCGGATACCGTGCAATACAATCTCATTCAACCGTTGATCATGACTATCTGACTAATGGATTCTGGGCTATGTCACAGGGAGAGGAACTTACAAATCCCGGACTGACTGTGACTTTCCTTAAGTGGATGAAGGATGTAACCGGCGAGGTTCTGAAAGGAATTGAAGATGGAATGAGTGATGAGAAAAAATCTGATATCAAACAGGAAAATATTGATATGATTAAAAAGAATGCAATTGAGGGAACTCATTTTACTGCACAGGTAAAACCTTTTTACTATGGTAATCAGTATTTTTTGTTTATTAATGAAACCTATAAAGATGTCAGACTGGTTGGTGCCCCACCATCGGCAATTGGCAAATTCGGCGGGGATACCGACAATTGGATGTGGCCCAGGCATACAGGCGATTTTTCAATGTTCCGTATTTATGCAGGGAAAGATAATAAACCTTCTGAATACTCGCCGGATAATGTACCTTTTAAACCCAAAAAGTTTTTTCCAATTTCCCTTAAAGGAACAAAACCCGGTGATTTTACAATGGTATTCGGATATCCCGGTAGCACCTACGAATATGTTCCTTCGTTTCATTTGCAAATGTTAACACGTGATATCTATCCGGCATTAATCGATGTGCGGACAAAGAAACTTGAGATAATGCAGAATGCTATGGAGAAGAGTCCTGAAGTAAGAATACAGTACTCTGCAAAAGCAGCAGGGGTTAGCAATTCCTGGAAGCGCTGGAAAGGTGAGATACGGGGATTGGATAAGCTTGATGCTGTAATAAAGAAACAGGATTATGAAAAACGGTTTATTGAATGGACCGGTGAGAATCCTGAGAAGAACAGGAGGTATGGGAAACTCCTGGAACGCTATGAAAAAGTATATGGCGAAATAGCCCCGGTAAGACTCGGGCAGAGTTATTTTCGTGAAGTTTTCTATGGCGGGATGGAAAATATATCACTTGTATCAGGGTTTTCCAAATTGGTTTCTATGGCAGAAAACGATGTTTTACCGGAAGAGATCGATAAGGTTTTGGAATCATTGCGCAAACGTGCTGCAGCTTTCTTCAAAAACTATGATCCGGCAACAGGAGATGCACTGGCTGTTGCTATGCTTTCAATGTTTGATGAAAATGTTCCTGAGAAATATTATCCTGAAGAATATAAAAAGATAATGGAGAAGTATAATGGAAATTATCAAATATGGATAAAGAAGGTTCGAAAAAAATCATTGTTTATGGATGAGGAAGTATTGCTTGGTTTTCTTAATTCGTTTAAGACTCCTGATGTGAAAAAGATAAAAAAGGATCCAATTTACAGGTTAGCTCAAAGTGCCGAAAAGAGATATGGTATAATTCGCTCTGAGTATAGAAAATTAAACCAGGAACTGGAGACTCTGCATCGTTTATATATGAAAGCTCAAATGGAATTTGAACCCGGAAAGTTATTCTATCCCGATGCAAATTTCTCATTAAGGGTATCTTATGGAGAAGTTTTGGGTTATGATCCCCGTGATGCGGTATCCTATAAATATTATACTACTCTGGAAGGAGTTATTGAAAAAGATAACCCGGAGATATATGATTATGATGTCCCGGATAAGCTCAAAGAATTATATCTGAAAAAGGATTATGGAAGGTATTCACAGGATGGGAAGATACCAATATGCTTCCTGGCTACTAATCATACCACCGGTGGAAATTCAGGCAGCCCGGTGATTGATGCTGAAGGTAATCTTATTGGAATAAATTTCGACCGTGCCTGGGAAGGTGTTATGAGCGATTTAATGTTTAATCCCAAACAATGCCGTAATATCTCCCTGGATATCCGGTATGCCCTGTTTATTATTGATAAATTTGCCGGGGCAGGATACTTGCTTGATGAGATGACACTGGTGGAGTAGAATATCTACAGTCAATTAGAAATTAGAAATTAGAAATTAAAAATTTATAAGATAAAAGTGAATAAAACCGGTGACTGGTTTGAGTTTTAACAGACTTATAATACTATTTCCCCGGCTTGTTCCAATACTCTCTTTGCGATAGAGATACTTTTCGAGCACAATTCATGATTTGGCTCATAATCTGGTAATATACTGCTGATCGGGTATTTTGAGGGCAGATATAACGAATCCATGAAATCACATTCTTCGTCGCTAATATTTATTTCGATATGGTAATTGTTTAGAGTATTTTTTAATTCCATTATCGAATGAGTTCTTTTTAATCCAAGTGCTTTTTCTACAAGGATCGATTTCAGAGCTTTTTCTAAACACTGTTGAACATTAAACAAGCAGGGATTGAATAAATTACTTTCTAAAAGTACTTTAGCGGAAGCTAAGTTCTCCCTGGAGTATGCTAACCATGTTTCAGTCTCATTTTTCATAGATCAATTCTCCTTTTTCTATTTCATCGAAAAATGAAATTTTCGGCGCTTCCGGCTTTATTGGAATAATATCTAAGGGTAGAATTTTTGATATTTCACGAGTCAGCTTACGGTACTTCATCGCTAAGCTCAAATAGGGTTCATCACTATCCATAAATACAGCTATATCAATATCCCGTGGTTCCATAGAATCTATAAAAGAACCAAAGATGATAATTTTATTCACTTCTTTCTGGCTACTGAGCTTTTTCCGTAACACATGTTTAATATGATCTTTTATTTCTTTATTCATCATCGGGTGTTATTAGCTTTTGATAATCTATGCGAATCCATTAGTATTAAGATGAAAGAACAAGTATAAATGTAATCAATTTTACGGAATTCAAACAAGTTTACAATCAATGAAAGAAAGTTAATAAATTTTGGTCAGTATTATTCAGGTCCATATTTGTCTGATTTTTTTGAACATATAGCAAATATATGTTCATGTTATTATGCATTTCTGGACACATAACTATTTGGAAGGAACTGATTCAAAAAATACAAAAGTTGCTATATATAGCAACTTTTTGTTTTTTTTAATGAAAAAAATCAATTTTTTGACGAATGTAATATACGGAATATCAGCACGTAAGAACAGGTCTGATTAAAAAAGATGAAAATAAATAAAAAATAAATTAAAAAAGTGGTAACATTTTTGCCTTTTTTGGTATTAATAGGTGAGAGCAATGATTGAAATTGAATGTTTTAAACACCTATTATTAATTTATTTATTCTTTATTTTTGCAATAGATTTTGTGAATAATGTAGGAAATAGATAGCTGAAAAAAACAGGAAAAATCCTGTGAATTCTCAGTTATAAAGGAGCCTAAAATATCTTACGGGAATAAATTGTTGGTTAGGATTGTTAAAGAAGCTGTCAGGCAGGGTTGTCTGGTTGCATTGATTAAATAATCAGGTATAGATGAGACACACTTAATAGCTGGAAATCGGAAGCTGGAAGCCGGAAGGAAAAAAGAGCGGTAAGATTTGAGACAAACTTTGACCCTTGAAGGTGTAACCTTGAACACAAAAATATGAGAGGAGAAAACCACATAACACAAAAGCAGTTCGAATTCAAACTTCAGCATTGGTAGCTCCCTCCTCTGGGAGCAAATATATATAATTTTGTGAAATTAAATTTGGATTTTAAGGTTTAATGAGTATTAATTTAAAAAATAAAATCATGAGTAAAATTAAAAAAATAATAGGTGTCATTGTTGTTACTATGTTCTTATCTGCAATAACTCTTAATTTTGGTCTTATAAGAACAGCTTCAGCAAATCCTCAGTGCCCTGGCTGGGATGGCAATCCATTTTGTGGTTGGACTGATGCGTATCCAAACGGTTGTGAAATAGTAAGTTTTTGTACTTCGACATGCGTTGATTGCTAAAATAAGCAAAGAAATATGATGTCCTTATAGAATATATTAAGGGCATCATATTTTTGTATTCCTATAATTACTTGTTTTTCTAAAAGTTAACATTGTTCTGTTATTCGGATGATAATTATAATTTAAATTATTTGTTAATAAGCTGAATTTTAAG
>JAGGXD010000196.1 GCA_021163295.1 Bacteroidales bacterium | reverse complement strand
TTCCCTTCGTCACTCTGAAAATATACCGAGTAGGCATTCTTCCGTCCGGTAAGGTTGTAGATATTAAGCATCCAATAGCTGTGGAACAGTTTTCTCTTTTTCAGGTTCCCCTCCATGTTTATAGAAAAATCAAGCCGGAAGTAATCCGGAATGCGATAACTGTTCCTCGATGAGTAATAGATATATTGCAAATCATTCAGGTAATAGACAGAAATGGGATAAGTTACAGGTCTGCCTGTCATATATACCAGATTGGCTGAAAAACTAAGCCGCCTGTTCATTTTGAGATTGGCTACCAGTGTCAGGTTATGCGGTCTGTCAAAATTTGATGGATAAGGTTTTCCCTTGTTGATGCTCTCACCAGGGATAGGAGAATCGATTTGGATGATTGATCTGGATAAGCTGTATGCCAGCCAGCCATTGAGCCTCCCGGTATTTTTCCTGATCATGGCCTCCAGTCCATAGGCTTTCTGGTTGCCCTGAAGTATCTCGGTTTCAATATGTGGACTACTGATAAAATTGGCACCGTCGCGATATTCCACCACATTGGAAATCCATTTATGGTAGAGCTCAAAAGAGGTACTCAGGCTTTTCCCGGGAAAATCCAGGTAATACCCTATCGATATCTGGTCCATGTACGGCGGTTCTATATGGTAGTCACACAATTTCCACTGGTCTGTGGGAGAAATGGCAATGGTATTGCTAAGCATGAATAAAAACTGGTGAACGCGGTTGTATGAGAACTTTAGTGAATTATTATCTCCAACCATATAGTTAATGGATATCCTGGGGTCAACTCCGTAGTAAGCCCGGGCAATGGCTCCCCGTTTGAAAGTCAGTGTATCAATCACATAATAATCCCAACAGGGTTGCCCTTCTTCATATATTCTGACCTGATCCGGTCCGAGTGACATGTAGGTTGCAAGACGTAATCCGGTATAGACCGTCAAACGAGGTGTAAGCGTCATCTTATCGGCAACATAAATGCCGCTCTCTACTCCATTTTCGATTCCCAACTTAACAGTATTCCTGTAAGAATACAGACCATACGGTTCAACAGTGCCCCGATTCAGGTTGTAATAGATGACACTACCTCCATAGGTTAGCTTATGGATACCCAGAGAAAGCCAGTTGAGATCGGCCTTGAGTTCATAATGACCAATGCGGTATTCATGGGCATAAGATTCTGAAGGTACTTTCATATCCACGACCCTGAAATTATACTGCCCAAAGACCAGTGCAAAATCACCGGTGATCCTCGGATTGAAACGATGCCTCACATTGACCGATGCCCCCGAATTGGCATAAGCATATTCGTTGGAGGCACCCAATTTAAACCGGTCACGGCTCACATAGCCGAATACTTTGACCAATGTCTTATCGTCTGGTTCATATGTGAGTGTCCCACCAAGATCATAAAAACCTGCTTCACTGTTCCTGAGTTCCGGATCCTCCATCCGTTTCAGCATCCAGTCGGAGTAGGTGGAACGCGCGCTCAGAATGAATGAGCTTTTGTCCTTTTGGATGGGACCCCCTACGGACAAATAACCGGTTATAGGGCTGATCCCTCCCCTGGCTGTATACTTATTCATGAAACCCTGTCTTGTTGTGATATCAAAAAAGGAGGCCAGCCGTCCGCCCAGGCTTGCCGGCAGGTTGCTTTTGTACAGGGTAAAGTCCCTGACAATATCAGAGCTGAATGAAGTAAAGAAACCGAAAAGGTGTGAGCTGTTGTACACCGGCACCTTGTTCACATAGATCATATTCTGATCTGCTGAACTGCCTCTCACATTAAAGCCGGCTGAACCCTCCCCTACACTCTGAACCCCGGGAAGCATCTCAATGATTTTCAGTACATCCCTTTCTCCCATGACCAGTGGAATTTCCTTGAATACTTTGTAATTTAGCCGTTCAAATCCCATCTGGGTACCCCGCACATTGTGGAACCTGTTGGCCTGAATCACTACCTCGGTGATAGGGACCAGTCTCTTTTTCATGGAGATGGAGAAATTTCCACCGGAAAGTACTTCCAGGTAGTTTTGCCTGCTTTCCATGCCCAGGCAATTCAAATCGATGGTATATTTTCCAGGTTTGATCACAAGGCTGAAATGGCCATCCACATCGGTGACGGCTCCTTTCTTCAATTCCTCGATATAAATAGTAGCTCCTACCAGTGGTTCTCCGGTCTCCCTAGCTGTCATTTTCCCATGTATCACTGCATTGCTCAGTCCGTTTGATCCATCGCCGTCTCCTACCCGGATGGTTTCAATCAGCCTTGCTCTCCTTCCATTAACGTAATTCAGCTCCGCGGTGGTAAGTGTTTCCTCGCTACCCGTTTCCTCTAACTCTTCTGAAAGGTCAATAGCGCCTGAATAATCGGGCAACCGTGAGATTAGAGGCATTTGATCCGTCAGGAATACATTATCCCATTCATCTATGAAATAACTTATCCCTTTTGGCAACAGGGCCTTTTCAAGGATGCGCTGCAGGGAGATATTGGACCCCGAAACGGTCACCCTGATCCCCTTCACCCACGCTTCTCTGAAATAGAAGGAAACACCTGTTTGTCGCTCTATTTCTTTCGCAAATTCAGCAAATGGCACATCAATAAAATCACCGCTGAATATAACCGGCTTGTTCTGTCCTTCCAGCCGGAACATTGAAAAGAAAATCAGAAAGAGCGATATAATTACGATTTGCCTCATGGTTGGCCTTCGTTGTTAAACAAGTTTGCAACCATTTCCATCGTCCGTAAGATCTCATCCGGACCAACATTTCGAAAAGAGATATGCTTTTGCCGAAAGAGCTTAAAAATTTTCCGTTGCATATTTTCCGGGAAAAGCCTGGCAAAAGTCCTCCTGTTGTTAAAAGCTGTTATTTCACCATTTAATTCCAGCCAATAATAGAGCCTGTGATTGGTAAAATGATCTATGTAAATAACGTTGTTTTCAAGCGGAATCAGTTTTTTTTCCCAATGGATAAAGCAGGTAAAATGCCTGGCATTTATAACCTGGTAATACCTTTCCGGCTCTTCCTTTATCTTCAGCTTCCTGAATTCATATATTCCCAGACTAAAAGCCTCCATGCAGTCAGAAACAGTTACATAACGGTAGTTCCCACCTAAATATTTCTTATGCTTAATCTCTACACGTTGCGATAAAAGATCGTATTTAAGCTGCACGTTTTGATAAATCTTTCCATTAATTGAGACGGAACCATTATTAAACCTGTCCTCCAGAAAATAGGGGTGACCATCGGACCTCATATACCGGTTAGAATACTGAACCCCATTCACAAGATCCTGGTCCAGTCCATAGGCGTTTTCTACCAGGTCGGGGAATGTACCCTGGCCTGCCACGGTGGCAAACAGAAAAAACAGATTTGCTCCAATAGCTGCTTTCAGGCTATAAAGTCTCATTTGATGAATGTTAAACATAGTTTTTTTTGCTTTTCTAAATCCGCCCCTTATTCTTGTAAGGATTTTCAGTAACTTCCTTTATTTTATGGTCTCAATTTTCATTTAATCGATCCTGATAAGTATTGTTTCAGGTTTGTTGCGTATTTTTTGTAAAAATATAAAAAAACCTGATTGTTTATGGAATAATACAGCTAACTATTTTAGACAGTCTGTTGATAAAACACTAAAAGTCATGGCAAATATTTTTTCAGGCATTGACATCCTGAATTTATTATCTTTATCAAAAAAAACAACATGTCCGATATCCAAAGTATCATAGAAGCACTTATTGGTTTCCGCGACAAGCGTAACTGGAAACAATTCCACAACACAAAAGACCTGGCACTGGCACTTTCAATTGAAGCGGCCGAGCTTAACGAACTTTTTTTGTGGAAAGATGTAAATGAAGCAGAAAAAACAAACCGGGAAAGTATTCAGGATGAACTTGCTGACATCCTGGCATATGCCTTTTTACTGGCTGAAAAGCATGATTTTAATATAAAGCAGATAATACTTGAAAAAATCAAGAAGAATGAAAAAAAGTACCCGGTAGAAAAATCAAGAAATTCAGCCAAAAAATATAATGAATTATAATGAACCAAACATGAATATTGTAATTGCCCCAGATTCATTTAAAGATTGCCTTACATCTCCTGATGTCGCTAAGTTCATTGAGATGGGAATCAGGAATGTTTTTCCGGATGCAAACATAAAATTGATTCCTATGGCTGACGGAGGAGAAGGCACTGTGGTTACACTGGTTACTGCAACAAATGGGAAAATTTTCTATAAAAAAGTCCACGATCCGCTTATGCGGGAAATTACTGCGCACTTTGGAGTACTTGGTGATGGAGAAACAGCGGTAATAGAGATGGCATCAGCATCCGGAATTGAACTACTGAAAAAAAATAAAAGAGATCCATGGAAAACCACGACGTATGGCACAGGTGAATTAATTAAGCATGCACTGGACAAAGGTTGCAGAAAAATCATTCTGGGTATCGGGGGTAGTGCTACAAATGATGCAGGGTCAGGAATGCTTCAAGCCCTGGGTGTACAATTACTTGATGTAAATATGCAGGAAATTGAGACCGGAGGTGGAGCATTAGAAAACCTGGTATCAATCAAAACCGATAAGCTTGATAAACGTCTTAACCAATCAAAGATTATTATTGCCAGTGATGTAATGAATCCGCTTCTTGGAAAAACCGGCGCTTCAGCAGTTTATGGTCCGCAAAAAGGGGCTGACTCAGATATGGTCAGGCGTCTGGAAGCTAATCTGGAACATTTTGCTGACGTTGTAAAACAACAACAAGGGATTTCGGTTGAAAATATTCCCGGTTCCGGTGCAGCAGGCGGACTGGGTGCAGGGATACTGGCGTTCCTTCCATCTGAAATAAAACCGGGATTTGATATTGTAAAAGAAGTTGTGGAACTTGAGAAGTATATACAAGATGCTGATCTTGTAATTACTGCCGAAGGGAAAATTGACAGCCAGACAGCTTATGGAAAAACACCTGCTGGAGTAGCAGGAATTGCACATAAATATAATATACCTGTTATTGCTTTTGCCGGAATAGTGGAAGACGGGATTAATGAATTATACAAAAAAGGATTCCGGGCAATTATCCCTATTGCAAATAAGCCAATGAGTATAAACGAATCAATAAAAAAAGCCCGTGAATTACTTGTTATGGCCGCAGAACAGTCAATGAGATTAATTCAAACCGGCGAATTACTTTCAAAATAGTTTCAAGTTTCAGGTTTTTAACATCAAACATTCTTCAAACCTCAAACCTCAAACATTCCTTAATACATTTTGTTTATCATTAAACCAAAAGCATCCCGTTTTCCAATCAGAAATTTACTGCTAATACCATTCCGCATAATCAGATGAAGTCCGGTTGGGAATATTTTCATAAAATTGAAATATATAACTTCCTTTATATTTCCCGGCATTATCTCCATGTCAAGGTGAGTATCATTCTTTTCAAATGTTTTAAAATATATCCTCTGGTTAGTAATAATCAATTTACCTTTAACTTTTTTATCATCAATCAGCTGTTTTGAATCAC
>JAGGXD010000085.1 GCA_021163295.1 Bacteroidales bacterium | reverse complement strand
GGGTTATACAGAGTGTATCAGATAATCATTTAGGAGGAACAGACAGGGTTAGTATGCTATATGATTTCCCGGGAAAAATATTAAAAACAATTGAACTGCACACTCCGGATATGCAGGAGTTCACACAGGTAAAAAAGCGATATGAATATGACCATGCCGGTCGGCTGATAAGAGTATTTCACCAGGTGAATGGAGAAAATGAGGTGGTTTTATTTGAGAATGAATACAACGAGTTAGGCAGGCTTATTACAAAAAACCTGCATGGCACAGGCAACAGCTTTGCGCAAGAGGTAAACTACAGCTACAATATCCGGGGATGGTTAACCAAAATAAATAAGACTGAAAGCCTGGGTAATGATCTGTTTGCAATGGATCTGGGATACGAATCGGGGATTGGTGGTCTTGGTGCGGAAGCGCAATACAACGGTAACATATCATCAACCAGCTGGGAAACAGCAGGGAACAGTACAAACCTGGGGTTTGGATACAAATACGACAGGTTAAACAGGCTTACCTCTGCAACCTTTGGCGAATATGCCGGGGGTTGGGGTCCCTCATCTGAAGATCACAGTGTTCCGCATATAGGGTACGATCTGAATGGTAATATTGACAGTCTTAAAAGGATGGGACTTACAAATGCGGGGCAGTTCGGGGTGATGGATGATCTTACATACTATTATGAAGGAAACAGGCTGGTTGGTGTGGATGATGAAGCGCCATATAATTTAAACAGGTACGATTTTACAGATGGACTATCAAAATACAGCGGCAATCCCGGAGAACCGGAATACGGGTATGATGCAAACGGGAATATGATCTCGGATAATAACAAGGGGATACAGGAAATTTTATACAATCATTTAAACCTGCCGGCAGAAATATATCTTGAAAAAGACCGTGCTATCCGTTATCTTTACGATGCAAATGGTAACAAACTAAGAAAGATAGTGTTTGGCGAACAGGGACATATAGAATATATACGGGATTATTCGGAATCGTTTGTTTATATTGACGGGGCAATTGACTTTATTCTAACAGATGAGGGTAGGATAAATAACAAGGTTGAAGGGCTGACCTATGAGTATTTCCTTAAGGATCACCTGGGCAACACCCGTGTAAGCTTCGAGGTGGATAACGGCGCCATAAATACCACCGGTGAAACACACTACTATCCATTCGGCATGACCCTCCACGGATTAAATCAACCCCTCCGCCGCCACCGCGATCCAGTCAAGTCGCAGTACCTTTACAACGGCAAGGAATTGCAGTCGGATAATGGGTTGGAGTGGTATGATTACGGAGCGAGGTTTTATGATGCGGTTATAGGCCGGTTCCATACTATTGATCCTCTATCAGAGTGGCATTTTAAACACACGCCATATCACTATACATTTAATAATCCCGTAAATTTTATTGATCCTTATGGATTGGATACAACCATATTGAAAACAGTTGAAGGAGTGCCACTTTTTTATATAGCAGGGGTTGATATTAATAGAGAAAGTTTGTTAAAAAGACTTTTTAATATAATTAAAGGGGTTATCATGAAATTGGATGCTGGAGGAAATGGTGAAATTCAGAATGGGGGGATCCCTTTAGTTTCGGAATCAGGTGGTGCTTCTCCAGCCAGAACAAGGGCTGAGAACTCAGATGAGCCTGTCAATGTTGATAATTTGTTACCAGCTTTAGGGGGCGCTGGTGCAGGATCGTTGGGTAAACCTACTTTAGCAGTAGCTAGTGGGTTGAAACAGGTAAAAGGCGTTGTTGATGAGGTATCTGGCAACAATAATAGAACTTCGGACAAAAAAATCAAAGAATCTACAGGAGATAAAACAGATGCTAATGGGAAGCCAGTTAAATATGCGAATACAACAACAATTACAGGCAAGGAATCAGATTCGATTATTGTAAACGTTTGTATACTATTCGATGATGTAGGAGGTAATACATACCGAAAGCATAAAAGACACAAGCATACAAATAAAGGGAGGTTTGTTTCTGAACCTTTTAAAAAGAAAAACCAATAATGTAAATACTGATAATTGGGGCAATAATAATTATGTGAAAAGTGATGATTAGAAATGTATAACACATTATTAACAATCAAATATCTATTTAAACCCATGAAAAAATCTTTTGTTATTTTATTTTTATTTTTACTTTTAAATTCATGTAATGAAAATGTAAGTGATTCAAATGTGTTAATCAAATCAAAAAATGACACTATAAAAATCGATGAAATCTATGAGGCTGAATTATATGTTGTATATACAGATTCGATTTTGCCTAATTTTTATGTAGGTTCTAAAAAAGACACATTTTTATTACCTTTTGATGAAAAGAAGAAATGTGCAGTTTTTAAAGCAGTTGGTAGAAAAAATGGGAAAATGTCCTATGAAGGCTATGTCAAGTTTGTAAATCAAGAAGGTTTTGAGAAGAAGCAAAATTTTCAAATTGAATATTTTGTGAGATAACAACGAAGTTCGTTTGGTAAAAAATACCACTAAGACTCTAAGACACAAAGAAATCACCAGGTTATTTTATAAGACACTTTTCATTACAAGATCCAACAAACTTCAACCCCATCCGGGGTTGGGTATTTATTATATTGCACCCCGGACGTGACCGGGGCTACCTGACTTAAAGCCCTCTGGTTGTCTTCTATGGAAGGCCTTCCTGCGTTAAGATTTTGCCTTTTCGTCTAAGAGCTATCATTTTTTAAGCATTCGGGTTGTCTTAGGAGATTGCTTCGTCGCTACGCTCCTCGCAAAATCCATTTTCATTTATAGCATAGTGTTTTGGCATCGCTCAAGCAGCTTTTGTTGAAAATCACAATCTTTGCCAAGCGGGTTCCAGGCTCCATCTGCCTACCTCAATATCAAAGAGGAGTTCGGCAGACAGGGATATAAATGCCGATAATATAAGAGGGTTATTATCCTGACTCCACT
>JAGGXD010000154.1 GCA_021163295.1 Bacteroidales bacterium | reverse complement strand
ATTTATGAATAGTGCAGGCTAACCCTGACTGGGGAAAATCAATAGTTGAAGTTTCTCAACTATTGATTTTTCCTACGTCAGCAGAAAAATTCATAGAATTAATGAATTTTTCAGGTTAGCTTTGTTTTCTGGTTATTTTAACTTTTCTGCTATGCCGTACAAAGAAAAGAAAGTTGAAAAGCTTTATTACTCAATAGGTGAAGTGGCTGATTTATTTAAAGTAAATACGTCATTGATCAGATATTGGGAAAAGGAGTTCGATATTATTAAACCTAAAAAAAACAAAAAGGGTAACAGGTTTTTTACTCAAAAAGACATTGATAATTTTCATATTATTTTCTATCTGGTGAAAGAACGTGGTATGACACTGAAGGGTGTAAAGAAAAAGCTAAGAGAGAATAAAGAGGACACTAATAATAATTTTGAGGTGATTAAATCACTTAAAGAAATCAGGGAATTACTGCTTGAGATCAGAGATGATATTTAGGGGAAATATAGATATAAACATAAAAATGTTTCATATAAATAATAAATGTCGAATGATAAATAAGAAATGAAAAAGTTCCTGTAAATCAAACTTAACTTTATTATTTATCATTTGATATTCGAAATTTTTAATTTATTTCTGAAAATTATTCTCGTACTGTAACTGTCAATGGTTTAGGAAACCATAAAACAATTATATCAAATTTTAATAAATTATTTAATTCATAAATTTTTAAGGTTAAATGAAAATTAAAGAAGTTACTTCAATATTGGAGGAATTTGCTCCCTTATTGTACCAGGAATCATATGATAATTCCGGACTTACTATTGGGAATTCGAATAATAATGTTTCTTCTGTTTTGTTAACTGTTGACGTTACGGAAGAGGTTATTGATGAGGCAATTAACAAAAAGGCGAATCTTATTATTGCTCATCATCCAATTATTTTCAAAGGCCTAAAGAGTATAACAGGTAAGAATTATGTTGAAAAAATAGTTGCCAAAGCTATTAAGAATGATATTGCTATTTATGCTGCTCATACAAATATGGATGGTGTATGGGGTGGAGTAAATACGAAATTAGGAGAAAAACTGGGATTACTAAACATAAAAATACTTTCACCTAAAAAAGGAGAATTAAGAAAACTGGTGACCTTTGTGCCTGATGAACATTCCGATAAGGTAAGGAAGGCAATTTTTGATGCAGGTGCCGGCAATATTGGTTTTTATGATCAATGCAGCTTTAATCTCCATGGGGATGGAAGCTTCCGGGCAGGTGAGAACTCTAATCCATATATAGGAGAAAGAGGAGAATTACGTTTTGAAAAAGAGATACGCATAGAAACTATTTTTCCAAAACATTTGGAAAGAAGTATTGTTAATGCTTTGTTAGGCTCCCATCCATACGAAGAGGTTGCATATGATATCTATCCACTTGATAATGAATTCATAAAAGTAGGAATGGGTGCAATTGGCGAATTGGCGGAAAATGCGGAAGAAGAAGTTTTTCTTGCTGACCTGAAGAAAATATTTAATTTGAAATGTATCAGACATTCATC
The DNA here is from genome assembly GCA_021163295.1 of Bacteroidales bacterium. GTDB lineage: Bacteria > Bacteroidota > Bacteroidia > Bacteroidales > VadinHA17 > JADFUQ01. Next base: position 12,320 of record JAGGXD010000154.1, on the reverse strand, counting down.
ATTGCAGGGAAAAAAGGTGAAGAGAATAGCTGTTTGTGGAGGTACAGGCGCATTCTTGCTTAAAAAAGCTATTTCATCCGGAGCCGATGCTTTTCTGACTGCTGATATTAAGTACCATGAATATTTTGATGCTGATAAAAAAATACTACTTGTTGATATAGGGCATTACGAAAGCGAACAAGTAATAAAAGATATTTTTTATGAACTGCTTACAAAAAAAAATCTTAACTTTGCAGTTCATTTTTCAGAAATCATCACCAATCCAGTAAATTACTACTAGCATATGGCACAGGAAAAAGCAAAAGCCGGAAAAACAAAAGAGTACACTGTTGAAGAGAAATTAAAAGCTTTATTTAACCTGCAGAAAGTAGATTCTCAAACAGATAAGATAAAAATTCTTCGTGGCGAATTACCACTTGAAGTTCAAGATCTGGAAGACGAAATTGCCGGTCTTGAAACTCGTGTTGATAATTATAAAGGCGAAGTAAAGAATATGGAGGATTCAGTAACGGCAAAAAAGAGTGAAATTAAACAAGCTGAAGAACTTATAAAGAAGTATGAAGATCAACAGATGAAAGTGAGGAATAACCGGGAGTTTGATTCGATCTCTAAAGAAATTGAATATCAGAATCTAGAGATGGAGCTGTGCGAAAAACGGATTAAAGAATTTACACAGAAGATTAAGGAAAAGGGCGAGATTATAGACACCTCTGTTTCTGCTCTTGATGAAAGGCAAGACGATCTGAAAGAAAAAAAATCAGAGCTTGATGGTATTATAGCCGATACTAAAAAGGAAGAAGAAAATTTAATTAGAAAGTCTGAAGGGCTCCGTGATCAGATCGATCCGCGTCTTCTTGCGGCTTACAAGAGAATCCGGTCGAATGCAAGAAACGGGCTTGCATTGGTCCCTATTGAGAGAGGTGCATGTGGAGGTTGTTTTAATAAAATTCCTCCTCAACGTCAGCTTGATATCAAATCAAGAAAAAAAGTTATCGTATGTGAGTATTGTGGCCGTATCCTGGTGGATGAGAATATTGATTCAAAACCGGAAGAAACTAAGGATACTAAAGGGAAAAAGGGGAAAAAGACAAAATAATTACCAGCTGCCACCTGCACCGCCGCCGCCAAAACCTCCGCCTCCAAAGCCTCCAAATCCGCCAAAACTACCGCTTCCCGAAGAAAAACTGGCAAAACCTCCACCACGAGGACGTACTGATCCGGCAAGGAACATAGCTGTCCAGAAAGGCACACTATGACCAACGGAATAATGCCGTGCCCTTTGCAGACGCGCAAATATTGAAGATAAAATTATCAATAAGAAAAATCCTCCTATACCAAAAACAGGGGATTCATTCCGTGATGTTTTTTGCGCATATTCTTTTGGTGAGAATTCACCTTTGGTAAGGGAAAATAGTGTATTTATCGCGTTATCAATCCCTTTATAAAAATTGTTTTTTCTGAACTCAGGGAGAATTTCTACTTCAACAATACGTTTGGCTATTGCATCGGGAACAACAGCTTCAAGACCGTAACCGGTTGCAATAAATATTCTTCCTTTATCTTTAGGGGTTTTAGGTTTAACAAGGATTACAATTCCGTTATTGAATCCTTTTTGTCCTACTCCCCATTTATCTCCAAGCCTGAAAGCAAAGTCGGAAATGTCATAACCTTGCAGATCTTTTACCGTTACAATAGCAATCTGTGTGGAAGTTTGCTGGTTGAACCAGACCAGTTTTTTCTCAAGCTGTGTAATTTTATCCGGCGAGAAAAAACCGGCAAAATCATTAACAAGCCTGGGAGGAACAGGGCGTTTAGGAATATCCTGGGCAATTGCCGGATACAGCAGGAGAATTGTTAACAATGGAGTAATAATATGTTTCATCTGTTTCAATTTATTGCTTATAATTCAGTTGCTTGTAATTTCTTGAACACCGAACACCGATTAACGATTTTAGATGTTAGATGTTTATTAACTTCAGAATTCATTATTCGTTAATCGATATTCGATATTCGATATTTATTATGTTACATAGTTTTTTTTGGAATGCTCAATAAAGTCTTCTATTTTCTTCCCATTATTCCATTATTCCCTATTCATTACCAAAAGAAATTTCATCCGGTAATTCATTAATATCGTCTGACTGGTATGGGAAGTGATCTTTAAGTTGCTGACCTGCCATTTCAATTCCTTTTTCGAGACCTTTAGCAAATTCTTCCTCTTTGAAATAACCCAGCATGGTTTTTTTTATATCTTCCCAGAAATCATCAGGCGTAACCTCGTTTATCCCGGCATCTCCCAGAATAGCAAATTTCTTATCATTTACTGACAGGTAAAACAAAACTCCGTTTCTTTTCTCTGTTTTATGCATTGCCAGTTTCCCGAAAAGGTAGGCAGCACGGTCAAGTACACCGGTCTTACATTTGTTTTCAATATGTACCCTGATTTCACCGGAAGTATTTAACTCAGCGTTTTTTATAGCGTTGGCGATCAGGTCCTTATCATCTTTGCTTAAAAAATCTGACGGTTTCATGTGTTGCTATTGTTTATTATTAGAGAATTATGCTTTATGTCTTGGTGCTAGGTACTGGATGCTGGTTACTAAAACTCCACTTTAGGAACTTCTTTTGCTTTTTCTTCAGCTTCGAAATATGTCTTTTTATCAAAGCCAAAAATTCCGGCTACAATATTTTTCGGAAACTTTCTAATATATGTGTTATACTGCCGGGTGGCTTCATTGAATTTCCTTCGTTCAACTGAAATCCTGTTTTCGGTGCCTTCCAGTTGTGCCTGAAGCTCAAGGAAATTCTGATTCGCTTTAAGTTCAGGATATCTTTCCACAACAACCATTAATCTTGAAAGCGCTGAACTAAGACCTGCCTGTGCGTTCTGGAACTGGTTGATAGCCTCCGGAGTAAGATTTCCCGGGTTAATGTTTACCGAAGTAGCTTTTGAACGAGCTTCAATTACCTGTGTGAGAGTTTCTTTCTCAAAATCGGCATATCCTTTTACAGTGTTAACAAGGTTTGGAATAAGGTCGGCTCTGCGCTGATAGGCATTTTCAACCTGTGCCCACTGCGAGCTTATCCCTTCATCAAGGGTAACCATAGTATTATAACCGCAACTTGTAATAAAGGGTGCAAACATAAAGATCAGATATTTTTTTAGTTTCATTTTTATAATTGTTTTTATTTTAAAAAGATGATTTAATAACGCATCAAAGTTAAACAAAATGAAAGGATTTAAATAATTTCGAAAGGTTTGTATTTTAATAGTGTATTTGACTATTGTTACTAATGTATAAGTGTTGGTATTTAACTTTAAGGTTTCTCCTAAACCTTAGTATCAATTATCATAATACACTTTTAGCGGGAAATTCAGAATGTTGGCAAAATAGTTTCTGGGGAACTGTTTTATAAAGGTGTTGTAATCTTTAGCGTATTTATGATATTCTTTTTTTAACTCGTGAATCTCTTTTGAATTATTTTGAAGCTGAATCCCGATTTTTTCATTGTATCCTTCACTTACAGATACCAGTAAAATTATACTGTCAAGTTTTTTCTGGAAGAGCATATTTCCCTTAACATAATCGTAAATAGAATTTTTATTAATTGTATCTGTAAGAGACGATACATATTGAATCGGGAGAACCTGTTTTGCCAGTGCAAGCCTTTTATTATATGAAATACAAATTTGCTCAAATGCTTTATCAGCCAGTTTCCCTTTATTAATTATTTTATTTTTTGTATCAGTTATAGAAAGAAAGGCTGTTACAATAAGAATAATAATGAGACAATAAATCCATAGGGTTCTTTTTATGATTATCTTTCTCATATTTATTTTAAATTGTAATTTTACCGTGATTATCCGAAAACAAAAATAGCAATTTCATATGAACAATAGAGAATTTAAGAAGCAAGTATTACAAGGAATTCCTGATGATCTTCCTGATCTTAAACCATATGATCACAGTGTAAGTCATGCTCCAAAGCGGAGGGATATTCTAACCACTGAGGAAAAGAAGCTGGCTCTTCATAATGCTTTGCGGTATTTTCCGGAGAAACATCATAAAATTCTTGCACGGGAGTTTGTAGAAGAGCTTAATACATACGGAAGGATTTACATGTACCGTTTCCGTCCCGATTACAGGATTACAGCACGTAGCATCAATGAATTCCCGCATAATTCGGTGCATGCGGCTGCAATCATGCTTATGCTAAGTAATAATCTTGACCATGCTGTTGCGCAGCATCCTTATGAATTAATAACGTATGGGGGTAATGGTGCTGTTTTCCAAAACTGGGCTCAGTATTTATTAACAATGGAATATCTGGCTAAAATGACCGATGAGCAAACGCTGGTGTTATATTCCGGTCATCCATTGGGATTATTCCCTTCGCACAAAGAAGCACCCAGGGTTGTGGTAACAAACGGGATGGTTGTACCGAATTATTCCAGTCCCGGCCAGTATGAAAAATTTAATGCTCTCGGAGTATCCCAATATGGTCAGATGACAGCCGGTTCATTTATGTATATCGGTCCGCAGGGAATTGTTCATGGAACTACAATTACTGTGCTAAATGCCGGGCGCAGGATCACAAATTCCGGAGATAGTGATCTGGGAGGGAAAGTATTTGTTACATCCGGTCTCGGGGGAATGTCGGGAGCTCAACCAAAGGCTACTGTTATTGCCGGAGCAATTTGTGTTGTGGCAGAGGTTAACGGAAAAGCAATTGAAAAAAGGAAATCACAGGGTTGGGTGGATGAAGTTTTTGAAAATCTTGATAAGTTGATTGTGAGACTGAAGAAAGCAAAGGAATTGAAAGAAGCGGTCTCCCTGGCTTATTTTGGGAATATTGTTGATCTTTGGGAGAAATTTGTTAAAGAGGATATCAGGATTGAACTTGGTTCGGACCAGACATCATTACATAATCCCTGGTCAGGCGGCTATTACCCGGTTGGACTTACATTTGAGGAGTCGAACACGATGATGACAAACAACCCTGAGAAATTCAAGGAAAAAGTGAGAGAATCACTGCGACGGCAGGTAAATGCTATAAATATTTTATCTAAGCGAGGTATGTATTTCTGGGATTACGGGAATGCATTCCTGCTTGAATCTGGCAGGGCAGGTGCTGATATTTTTAAGCAGGACGGTTCGTATAATTATAATTCCTATGTTCAGGATATTATGGGTCCAATGTTCTTTGACTATGGCTTTGGCCCTTTCCGCTGGGTTTGCACATCTTCCGATCCTAAGGACCTGGAGCTGACAGATATTATTGCACGACAGGTACTTGAGGAATTGGTATCAGATGCGCCTGATGAAATAAGACAGCAGATGATGGATAATATTCACTGGATAAAGGAGGCAGACCGGAATAATCTGGTAGTTGGATCGCAGGCAAGGATTCTTTATGCAGATTGTGAGGGCAGGACTGATATTGCATTGAAGTTCAACCAGGCAATACGTGATGGAAAAGTGTCGGCTCCAATTGTACTTGGTCGCGATCATCATGATGTTTCCGGAACGGATTCGCCTTATCGTGAAACTTCAAATATTTATGACGGCTCTTCTTTTACTGCAGATATGGCTGTTCAAAATGTTATTGGTGATGCTTTTCGTGGTGCTACATGGGTTTCGCTTCATAACGGAGGTGGTGTTGGCTGGGGTGAAGTGATCAATGGTGGTTTTGGATTGGTGCTTGATGGATCTGATGAGGCTGATATCAGATTGAAGAGAATGCTTCACTGGGATGTTAATAATGGGATTGCCCGGCGAAGCTGGGCAAGAAATAATGGAGCTATGTTTGCAGCTAAACGTGAAATGGAAAAGAGACAGGATTTGAACGTGACTATTCCGGTTGTTGCAGATGAAGAATTGGTGAATAGGGTGGTAGAGGAGAAGAGGAGAAGATAGAACGATAGAACGATAGAACGATGGAACGATGGAACCATAGAACGATGGAACGATAGAACGATGGTATGATAGTACGAAGTAGAGCCGAATGGCATTCGGCTGGCTGAGGGCAAAAAGATTAGGGAGCGAGAATACGATAGTAAGACGGCACGAAACAACCAGTAACCAGTAACCAATAACAAGTAACAAGTAACAAATCAACCTATTACATCATGAATATTCAATTTATCAGAAACAAATTATTAAAAAGTTTAGCCGGAATTATATCAGTAATGTTGCTGGTTACATCGTGTGAGCTTGATGATAATATTGATCCTGATAACGGTAGTGATCCAAGAGACAATATTGTTGATACATGGAGGAGTACTGAAATTAGTGCAATTTATGGAAAGTCCAGTTACATTGTTGATATTGCCAAAGAGCCTCTTGATAGTACTGAAGTAGTTTTAAGTAATTTTTATAATCTTGGCATTGACACTGAAGTAAAAGGCACTTTGAATGGATATAAAATCTATATCTCTGCTCAGGTAGTAAATGGGAATGAAATATCAGGTGAAGGAAATATAGCTGGTGACTTTAGCGGTATAAATTTCGTGTATAAGGTAGAAGATGGTAGTGGAGAAAAGGATAATGTTTCGGCTGAGTTTAAAAGGATGTAGAGGGAATATAGGGATTAGAAGGATTAAAGGGAGTAAACGAATTTTCAACTTTACAAACTTTCAACTTTTCACTCTTTAGTGGGTTTATTAATTAGGGCGATGGCATAAGCGGCAATTCCATCTGTTTTACCGATAAAGCCCATTTTTTCTGACGTAGTTGCTTTTATTGAGATATTTTCAACATTTTGTTTCATAACTCCTGCAAGAATCTTTTTCATGTCAGGTATTGAATCCTTTATTTTTGGTTCTTCCAGGCAGATTGTCGAATCAATATTTATTATTTTATAACCCTGATCGTCAAGTAGTTTTATGGTTTTTTGCAGGAGGATTTTGCTGTCTATATCTTTATATTCCTTTGAATTATCAGGAAAATGATATCCGATATCATGCAGGTTTGCTGCACCAAGTAAAGCATCACATATTGAATGTATCAATACATCTCCATCAGAATGTCCAACAGTTCCTTTTTTGTGAGGTATAACTATTCCTCCAAGACAAAGGTCGCGTCCCTTTGTCAATTTGTGAACATCGTAACCGAATCCAATTCGGAGATTCATTATTCAGTTTGATTATTAAGTTTCCTGAAAGTGTCGAATTCGAAGGATAATGAGAATCTGAGGGTTCTTGCCAAAGGGTGGTTTTGCGCTGTAGGAACGAGGTAAGCAAAATCAAGAGAGAAAACATTTAACTTTAACCCAAGCCCTGCTGTAAAAAATTCCCTGTTTCCTTTTGTTTCATGTTCGTGGAAATACCCTGCTCTAACAGCGAATTGTCCGGAATACCAGTATTCCAAACCTAAAGAGTAGGTTATTTCATGCATTTCTTCTTTAAATCCTCCGGGAGCATCATAAAACGACTGGATCATTCCTGCAGGTACAGATACATCAGGATCCATTCCGTAAATAATACTTGTCCCGGCAGAATCATAAACCGGAGGTGTTGGAACAAGCAGTTTATTAAGATCTGCAGCTATTGTAATTGAGTTATACTCGTCAAGTACAAACTCCAGTGAACCTCCAAGTCTCATATTTATTGGAATGAAATCCGGATCCTGATCATCGGTATAGCTCATTTTTGATCCCATATTTGAAATATTTAAACCCAGGCGGAGTAAAGTTTCCTTGTCAAATAGTGAAATTTCTTTCTGGTAATAAGTACCCAGGTCGGCAGCAATTGATGTGCCGGGCTTGGTTTCAGTTCCTCCTACATGTGTACCTCCTGTCAGGTTTGAATAGATGTACCTGAAAGCGATTGCTCCTGAAATATTATCTGAAAACTTTCTTGAGTACGATAAATCAACTGCAAACTCATTTGGGTTGAAATTTCGCATAGTATTTCCGAAAATATCTGTAAAAGTGATATTCCCCAGAGAGAAATAGAGTAATGATCCGCTAATTACCTGTTTGTCATCAATCCTTTTGTAAGCGGTAAGTGATGCAAGGTTAATATCCGGTACAAGATTTCTGAGCCATGGAGAATATGAAAGTCCCAACCCGCCATCGCCATCAATAAAAGCAAATTTTGCAGGGTTCCAGTGAAGCGAATTAATATCAGGTGAAGTAGCTACTCCAACGTCTCCCATCGCTCCTGCCCTGGAATCGGGAGCAATAGTCAGAAATGGCACAACAGATTGAATCGTATTAATCTCACCGGTCACTTCACCGGTGGTTATCTGAGCATTTGCGCTAATAATGATTAGGAAAATTGTAAGAATACTTAATAAAACTCTTTTCACTATACTCTTTTTTTGTGGTGACAAATATATTAATTTCATTATGAATTTGATAATCTGACTCAGAACATAATCATTTTTCCTGATTCTTCCTGATCTGTTCCATCAGAAGAACGAACAATTATGCGATATATATATATTCCTGCTGATAATTTTTTGCCATTTTCGTTTTTCCCATCCCAAACAATAGGTTCAGTCCGGTATCCACCTGGTGTTATTTGCCTTACAAATGATCTGACCAGATGCCCTGACAGGGCAAATATCTGAAGCCTGAATTCCATATTGACACCAGTCTTATTGTGCTCAAACGAGAAAGTAGTATGGTCTGAAAATGGATTTGGATAATTCCTGACTTGCCCAAAAAGGAGTTTTTCCTCGTCCAAAACTCTGAACAGAATACTTTTTTCGGATGAGTTATTGCTGATATCCCAAACTTTTAGCGTAAGAGTATGATCTCCTTTTTCAAGATCATAGAATGGATATTGAACAACTCCATTCATATAACTGTCCATATCTGCTTCATAATAATCGTTTAGAATCATTAATATTGATTGATCATTATCAATATAAGCAGTTATATCATGACCTATACCGTTGCCAACTGTATTTACACCTAGCTGGTCATGAATATATGCCAGTAATACGGGACTTTCATCTGTTATTCCCCCATTTCTGAAAGATGAATCATTCATATAGAGATTAATGACAGGTCCGGTATTATCATTAATAAATCCACCTGCAAATCCGGTTACCGGTATTTGTGTAACATTTCCACTCGCATCACTGATGTCACTTTGAGCATAATAAAATATTTTACCGAACCCTGTACCATATGAAATATCTTTTGGTACGATAAAGGAAAATGTGAAATTACCCTGGTTTATTGAGGCTTTCCCTTTATAAATGGGATTTTCTCTTGTTTCATAGGTCATAGGAGTATCACCATCATTTCCTAAAGTGGTTACAGTTAGTGGCTTGTCGAATACAGAAGGGTAAATAATTCCATTATAGCTTTCAATTGATTGTCCTGAAATATCTTCAAGATGACCGGAAATCGTAACTTTCCCAAGGGCTTTTAATGTATCTGTATCTGTATTAATATCGTATCCGTTAAGTGAGTCTGTTACAACAAATTGTTTTGGATAGCCGAGTGTAAGAGCAGGATCTCCTAATAAAGTGAAATTTCGTTTATTTATTCCTGAACCTGATATATTTTTTGTAAGCCGTAATACATCGCCTAAACGCAATGGTTTTTGTTCATTATCTTTCCCGAAGGCAAATTTATAGAAGTTTTGATTTAGAATGAAATTCGGACTTGAGTAAACAAGACGTGTAGTTGAAAGAAGCCCAATACCACCACCATCAGGATTCAGCAGAACCAGTTCTCCTGCAGATATCTTTTTAGTAATTTCTCCGTTAGCTTCTTTTTCAATATCATCAAACCTGCTGAATTCACATGTAGCGGTAATGAATAGAGGAAGTTTGTCGAAATTTTTCCAGGATAAGATATCAGATGCCTCAAGTATCCTTTCATGAGCCAGTCCGCGTTCATTTCCATGGCCAATATAGTTTACAATAAGTGAGCCTGACATTACCTGGTTATTAATTGCCGAATTTACTTCAGGGTATGATTCTCCCTGAGGAGTTGTAGATTGTGGAAAAGCATCCAGAAATATTTTCCTGATCTGGAATGAAGGATATGCTGTATCGATAGTATTTGCAAGAGTATTTGCATCTCTCATATGAAGATTATTGTCTTCGTCATCACCGATAAAACAAATATTATTTCTCCATGGGCCAAAGGTCTCACTACTCAGGTAGTTTTTTATTTTATTTACCATTGTTTCGGCTTCTTTAGTTGAAGTTACAGGTAGCCGTCCAATACCGATATCGACAAGTCCGCTTGAACCCCCTTCGTCTTCATCAAGCAAACCGAAAAAATCATCGGTTACAAATGACTGGGTGGGTGTAAGCGAATTTTGTGACTGGTAAGTTAAAATATAAGCCGTATTTTCCTCATGATCAGATAAGTTATCGTATGAACCATCACCAAATAACAACAGGTATTTTGGAATATCTTTTTCTATTATTGCTCTGTCATACAGCATTCTCATAAAATTTCGGATAGCAGAAACATCAGGCGATCCACTGGAAAATTCATTATAGATTTGCTCAGGAGTAACAACTGAAACAGTAAGCTTATCATGATCACGATGAATCCGGGCTAGCTCTTCTGCCTGGTTAATAAAATTAGTATGAGTTACAATAATCATATCAGCTTGTGTGATTGCGTGAAGGTTTTGATTGACAATGTTTTGTTGGGAGAACTCCGGAGTATAGAATACTTCATTATTAAATGCAATAAATTCCCTTAACGAATCAGTAATAATAGTAAACTCCATTTCATCACCTGCCCTGTTATATGGTATTTGTTTAATATTGTGCATGTCAGATATATCCCATATTCTGGTATTGGGAGTTGCGTTTTTCAACTTCATTAATGTAATGTTACCCGGACCAACGGAGTTGACATCTCTAAAATGCATTTGTGCTTCTGACATTTTTAGTTCCCTGCGATTGTTTACCTCAATGAAATCGAGCCATGTTTTTGCTTCTGAGTATCCATTGTTTTCATACGACAGGTTTAGTATAAGATTATCAGAAGAGCCCGTAAAAGGAAAGATCAGAGTATTTGCTTTTGCATAATCAGAGGTATAGCTCCAGATATTTACCGGTCCAATATCAATAGTACTTGAATTTCCGGAAATTGTAAGTTCAAAATTGCTTGATACTTCGGATCTGGCTAAAAGCCTGATTTTAATTTTGCCCGGGGATGATACTATTGTATTAGGGAAGTGAAAGGGGAAAGAATGCGTTGATTTACTGTCGATTGGCTCAAACCATTCTTTCCCTGATTTTATTAGGTTCACAATATTTTTTTCATATAAAAGATAGTCGTCAAATTGCGTAATTGTTTTGTTAGGAGCATCTGTAATTTCATTATCCATGGTGATCCTTTTACCTGTTCCTGCATCTGATGTAATATAATAGTATGAATACCGGGAGTATAAATGCGGATTGCAGGAAAACATAGAATCACTTTCGTTATAATACCATGAATCCGGTCCCTTACCATAGAAAAGAATATAATCACCCGGTCCGAATTCCTGATCATCACCACTGTTCATCCAAATGGCATTTTCCTGAATATCATCAGGTGCTTTTATATTGTTTTCTTCAGGAAGCATTCCTCCTCTTCCGAATATCCTGGGATCAGAAGGGTTGGAAATTCCCATCTCAAGCAGGTTTTCGTAGGTGAGTTTATAAATACCGTTTTTATTAATTTTTAGCTTTACCCATTTTCCGGAACTTAAAACTGACCGGTTTGAATATTTGAGACTTTTCTTAGTGATATTTTTATTTATCTCCTGTGTTTTAACAATTTCAAGTACTAAATCTATTAATTTTTCAATTTCCCCGGAAGTTGGATTTATTCTTAATGGAACCAGATCGAAGTGATTAACCTGTTTCTTGCGTTGTGTATAATTATTATGGTTTATTTGAAAGTTAGCCTGTAATTGTTTCAGGTTTTGTATTTTCTTAAGAGCTTCAGGAGGGAGAGGTTCGGTTTTAAGAATATGAAGCCTGATACTTTTCCCGTCTAAGTTATTTTTGTCAGATAAACTAATCTCGTAATGCGGGAACATTGTTTGTTGGTCAGGGAAAGTTGCCCCGCTAAAAGTAAGATAATAAGTATTTTTGTTAAATGTGTTATTATTAACAGGTGATTTCTCAAGGTATGTCTCATTATGCCAGGGCACATGAAATCCAATAAATACTCCCTGGGAACCGGCTTGTAAATTAAGCAGGAAGAAAATAATAAGCGGTACAATTATATTTTTGTATTGGAATTTCAATGTATATCACTTAAAAATAGCTCATTTCCATTATACTCCGTTTTGTAAAGTTGGCAATCTTCAGCTGGAAATGACAATCTGAAGACGAAGCTAT
>JAGGXD010000227.1 GCA_021163295.1 Bacteroidales bacterium | reverse complement strand
GTTTAAAGTGATGTCTTTCATATTTTATCATTGATTATTGTGCGCTATGCTCAGCATTACGTACAACTTGTTTATAAACGAGGTAAACTTTTGCTTTAACGATGTTATATAATTTGCAAAACGAATATTTTGTTCATTTTTTTAAGCACCAATTTACTTTATATTCTTAAATTATCCAACGTGTTTCTTATGTTCATTAGATTTTTTCTGCTTAATATATCCGGTAATTTTTTTTCTTTTTTTAAGCAATCGGGATTCTGGTGGTATAATTTTTTGACATCCAAAACCTAACAGGGTTTAGTTATTACTCGCTGGTGGTCGTGTCAAATATTCGCTTCTTTTCAATATACGATGAAACCCGCATTATGTATAGGTTTTGTTGATATTTCGTTGTTTATTATTCTATTTCGTTTATGTCATCTGATGGTTTTAATCTTTTTGCATTCTTTGATGTCACAATACTATCTCCTGTTTTATCTTCAATTTCCTTTCTTGTATTTCCGGCAATACGCCCTCCTTCATTTGCGATTATTCTATTTTGAGAGAATGTTTTAGGCTTCTTTTTCTTTGAAATTTCAGTTGACTACAATTTGTAGTCAACTCACTTCCTTCCTTTTTAAGCCTGGTTTTTAATACACTCCAATATTTTCTTGGGTTTGGACTATCGGTTAAAATTTTAACAATATCAACAATTGAGAAAAACCATTTCTCTTGTTCATCGCTCCATTGAACCCGAACTCGGTGGTCTTGAAATAATTTTATTGCATTTTCTTTTGTCATACTATCTAATTTGTTCAAACTCAAAAATAAGTATTCTTTTTCACAATGACAGCCCAGAGAGCTAGGATGACAAATTTTATGTATCAGGCATTGAAATGCCTGCTTATTATCTTTCAGTCCGCCAGCTGGCGGACGAAGAAAGAGCATTTTATATGAGGATTTTGATTTCAAATCGAAAAATATTTCAATGAACTTCTATCGCTTATATATTCAGTCTTCCCGACTTTTATATATTTGTTATCCGGACAGTAATGTCATTTTATCTTTATCTAAAATTCAATCTTCGTTTAAGTAATTCGTAAACATTATATACTATCGGACATACCTCATAATTACTTATGACTCCATGAAGTCTGGACGTAAAATTATCTTTGTGTAAATACGGATATGAATTACATTCCTTCAATACAACAATTAGCACATTCTGTACAGTCAATATATTCAAGAACCTTGCGATATAAATCATGTACAATTTTATCTATTCTATCAGAATCTTGTCCTTTCAGAAAACTTCTGAATCTGTAATTCTGATCCTCTCGGATCTTTGCATTCCTTTTGATGATATTTAAGTCCAATTCTATTTTCATATTGCGTTTGTCTTTTTTACAGCTTGCAGCTAACGATTGAAATATGAGGCGTTTGGCTTTTCAACGCTCCATATTTTCAACTTACTACAATATTTATTAATCGTTATCATCTTCATTTTTAGCACTATCTGCCAAATGCACTATATTTTTTGTTAGCTGCTTTTATTCAGTTCAATTTTTTTTCATTTCTTTTATTTATATATAGTTCTTTTCAGGCCATACAATTCATAAGCTATTATTTCTTGTCCAAGAATTTCCGTTGTTTTATGATCAATATTCATGTCGCCTAATAAAAAATATGATTTGTAAGCCATTTCTATTTTCCCAATATTCAAAAAATATCTGCCAGTTACATAATAAAATCCTCTGACAGCTGAAATATGATAAACATCTGTCTCTGCGGGAAAATGCTGAGTTATCTCAAATTTATTATCAAGTACATCAGATATTTTTTTATATTTATTATGGTTGAGATAATACTCTGATAATGAAATTTTTCCAAATATATAATCTGGGAATTTTTCTTTTGTTTCAATTAAGGTATCATAGTAATTACTTGTCTGACAGGCTCTCTCATATGCAATTCCCAAATAATTATAAATTGTCGGAACATTGGGATATTTAATTTTATACTCAATCAATTCTTTAATAACCTTATTGAGATTCAATGATTTCTTTATTTTTTCATTGAGTCTTAATATTCTCTTCTTTTCACTTTTTTTGATTAGTGACCATTTTTCTTCCTCAACAGGTAATTCAGTTATGTAGAACTTTCCATATTTTATTATTTCAGGATAGATTTTCTCAATTTTCTTAATGATTTTGTTCCTATTAACAGTCGATAGTAATTTCTTATGGTCAAGATACTCTCCATCACTATTTAATGTGGCTTTTATTAATTCATATTGATTAATATAGTTCATTAATATATTTCTTTAAAAACAATTTTATCTTTATCTGACACCTTTTCATTTGCATAAATTGCAGCACTGGGTAGGTCAGGGGAATTTCACCCCCTTCCCCCCTAAGAACCGTACGTGATAGTTTATTCCCTTCGATCATGAGATCGCTTCGCTTAGTTCGCTCCTTACTTCTCACGGTAGTTAAGGAATGTTCAAATATTTTAGCCATACCCACCAACCCAAGCCCTAAATCGGTAATGAGACCCCGAAGACTGTCCGCCTCACGGCTTCTTGCCCCGTTATGAGGATACAAAATCCAAACGTTTGGTACTATTTACCCGGGAGGTTACGAACTTATTAATTTATTTTAAAAGGTGTTCGTGCTCTCCCTACGGTCGGGTCAACCAATAATGGCTGCACCATACATCAGTTGTCCCGGTAGGGTACTGTTGGGAGAACAACAGGTTTTATCAAAGAACTTATCTCTCAGTAAAACAATCATTTACACAACTTCGTGTCGCAATAACGTTTGAGTATATGGTTAGTTGGCGATTTCAAAGCTCTTTCGTATCAAGTTACAAATTACGTTACATAAAAGTACAAAACTTTTGCAAATCACTGTACCGCCGAAAACGATACTTAAGTGTTGGGCACTGCTTGTTCTTAATAATATTCATATCTTTTATTATTAAGATTCAATTTTACTCTATATAGTTGCGGTTAAACAAGTTGTACCCAACGTGTTTCTTATGTTCATTAGATTTTTTCTGCTTAATATATCCGGTAACTTCTTTTCCTTTTTTTGAGTAATTGAGATTCAGGGTGGCATAATCTTTAACATCCAAACTCTGCCAGGTCTGGTAGACTCTGGCAGGTTTTATCTGGGGTTTTTAAACCTTACAGGGTCTTGTTGTACTGCAACACTGCATCATAACTCTTAAATAGAGTCTGTCCATACAGAATGAATGCATAACACTCTTAACTCCCTAAAACTTAATAATCTTTTTCACAAAAGAGTTGTTATTTTCACGTATGCGAAGAAAATACAGCCCTGGTGGCAGAAGACTTCCATCAATTACTAATTCACTCTGTTCTGTTACTGTTTTTATTAATTCCTTACCGGAGATATCCAGTAGGGATATTTCTCTATGACCGCTATTGTCAAGAAAGATCACATTAAGGTTTGCAGAGAACGGATTAGGGAATACTTTGATATTCTTTAAAGCATATTCTTTATAATCTGGTATATAGCTGATTGACGATACCTGATTAAGAATCCAGTTATCAGGATCTACTTCAAGAGAAGTAACATTATGTGGAACATAAATATTGAATGTCTGTATATTTTGGTCCTGGAAAACCCTGATTGTAGTATCACCACCTTCACAATTTAATTTATACTCTACTGAAGCATTAAAAAATGGTGTACCGGTTGACGAAGAGGTAATTGTTGAACGGATAAAAACAGTATCCCCATCACTGCTCCACTCAATATCAAACAGGGGAAATCCTTTTCCATAGTACCACTGATCAAAAAACCATGAAAAATCAGAACCGGAAACATTTTCTAGCACACCCCGGAAATCGTCACCGGTGGCTACACTGTCTGTAAATTGTTTCTGGAATTCCTGTAGTATTGAAAAAAAGAGGGAGTCATTATCCAGTTCAAACCTTATCATATGAATAAGAGCTGCTCCTTTTTTATAGGATAAAGCGTTGGAAAATATTCTATTGATAGATGTGGCTTCATTTAACGGAATATAAACACTGCCATCGGGCATACCCATTGCCCATTCATGAGCACTATCCATCCAATTATCAGCATAGTCCTGCGATACAAGATTCTGGTATGCCAGGTACTCGGTATATGATGCAAATCCTTCATTTATCCAGATATCCTGCCATGTAGCACAGGTTACATTATCACCGAACCACTGGTGACCCATTTCATGAGCAACAAGATAAAATGAAAAATTATCGAGGGTAGTCATGGTTTGGTGCTCCATGCCTCCACCCATTGGGGCAACGCAGTGCCCGTACTTTTCATTTGCAAAAGGATATAGGGAATACAAATCAGAAAATAACTCTATCAGAGTGGCAGCTTCATTAATCAGTTCCTTGTTCTGCTCCAGGTATGCTGTATTATCATAAATAAAATTCTGTATCAGAATAGAATCATCCAAACCTGCCGGATGTGCATAAATGCTGTAATCCTGATAATCAGCAACTGATATTGAAATAAGGTAATAGTCGGTAGGATAGTAACTTCTCCATTCATACCTTGTTTTTCCCCCTTCAACAGATACAGTATTTACTAGTCTGCCATTTGAACCAGCCATCAGGTTGTCCGGTACAGTTATATCTATCATCACCGAATCAGCTTTATCTTTTAGATCCTGTTTGCACGGAAACCAGTCTTTTGCATTGAATGGCTCAGAGAGAGTCCATGTAACAGAATTCCCCCAGTCTGTATCAGTGTCCGAGGTCATCCCTGAAAAGAAACCCTCTTCAGGTACTGTTCCGTGATAAAATATTTTTACCCTGAAAAATTCACCGGCAGGAACAGTGGATCCCATATTCACTGTTATCAGATCGCTTGAATGAATAAAGCTTAATAATGTTGACCCTGTCAGTACCGAATCAACTGTAAGTTCATCAATCAGTTCAACAACAAAACTGTTTAATGAAGTAACAACAGAAACAACACCAATTTCAGTATTGCCTTTAATAAAAGTTGAAGTATTAGTTGCTTCAAGATCAAGATGATAATATTTTACATCGTAATCCTGTAATGCTTCAATTGTCTCTTCGGGAGAAATTATACTATAAGGATAGCCTGTCCTGAGGTTTTTTCCCTCAAACCCGGAAATGTCATACCTCTGGGCAATAAGGAGAATATTACTCAGAAGTAAAGCGATTAATAAGACAATTTTTTTCATTCCTGATACAATACAAATAAAATAACCAATAAAGTAAAATTTAAAACAGCAATTATATTACCAGAATAAATTTACGGAATTTTATTTGAAACGTATTGAAAAGAAATTAAAAAGTTAGAAATTCGCTCTTACAGTAAAATCAAAAGTCCGTCCGAATGACCAGAATCCGCGAAATGAATTCAGATTATGGTTAATCCCGTCTTCACCGTTCAATATATGGATATCATTCAATAAGTTGAATCCATTCAACTGTAAAGAAGCCTGTCTGTCAAATATTTTGAATTTGATATTAACGTGCAGATTCAGATTATTATAAGGTGGTATCCGGTAAGCCTGAGAACGATCATACGAATCGGTTCGTGAACCTGGATTAAAATTGGCATACAACTTATTATAGTACATCCACTCAGCCCCGATATTAAAGAATCTTACAATCCTTAAATCCGCTATCAGACCAAATTGCTGTTGGGCAGTTCCGCCAACATATAGACCTTTCGCAAAAACATTTACAGTATCAACGATTACATTGCTGTTATTAAACAATTGGGCGCTTACATCATTTTGCCATTTAAAATCTCCTAAACTAAAAAAAACTCCCAGACTTATATTCCTGCCAATCTTAGCTTTTACTTCATTCTCAATACCTTTATGTATAGCATTCAGTCCGTTTACCATTGCCCGGGTTTGGGTATTATCTTCCAATTGAACGTATTCGTTTGAAAGTAAAGATACATTACCTCTGTTAGTATAATATGAATTAATTTTTGCTTCAATAAAAGGATTTTCAAAACGGTAACCAATTTCAATTGTTTCTATTAATTCATTCTTTAGATTTTGAACAGGAACATTCGTGTAATTTCCGAAAGCAAATTTATAATAGGGAGCTCTTGAAAGATATGCCCCATTCATATAAATTACATGTCCTTTTTCGGGTTGATAACTTATCCCTGCCCTGGTATCAAATCCGGGTTTAATCAATACTTCGCTTTTAGTATTACTCACATAATTATAGCGATCAATCCTCTGATACCAATTATTATTTCCGTTTAAGGAAAAATACGCGTTAAGTTTTTCACTATCGAACAACAATTGAGCATAAGCATTCACAAAATGTGTAACAGAATTGTTATTTGTTTTAATTAAGTCACCTGTTGATTTCATTTGTTCTCTACCGGCTACTCCATCCACAGCCCAGCCATAATCGTCAATAAAATAGTCTCCTCCGAACAGATCAGTGATTCGTTCACGCAGGAATGAGTTAAAATACCTGTAGTGGACCCCGGTGATAAGCTTCAACCGATCGTTGAGATTTTGTTCAA
Organism: Bacteroidales bacterium; assembly: GCA_021163295.1. GTDB lineage: Bacteria > Bacteroidota > Bacteroidia > Bacteroidales > VadinHA17 > JADFUQ01. Next base: position 28,134 of record JAGGXD010000227.1, on the reverse strand, counting down.
ATGTTGACAACACACCTGTTTGTATGTGGCTGGCAAGAAAGTGAGTCAACACATTCATAGAATAATCGGTTACAATATCTCCGTTAGCCAGCGTATATTGATTTTCATGCGTCAGATTATTTTCATATATAGATAGCCAGTCAATTTGCTCTGAAGAATTCCTGTATTCAAATATTGACGGAGCATAATTAAAACTTTCAGACCATCTGCCACCGCCGGTTCCGTATGAAACATAGATACTATTTGCCACTTTTCTTTTTTTGTCGATTGTAAGATAATGGTTAATACCGAGAAAAGGTTTATGATAGAAATTCTCTGAAGCATTTCTTACTTGTCCGTTATAACTCCCCCAGTCTTTATTATAAAGATTCCCAAAATATTTATGCTCCTTATCTGATAATTTCAAGGTTCTCTGCCCATGGTGATTTGGTGAGCCAAGAAGACTAACAGTAACCTTATTGTTCGTATTTATTTGTTTGTCCAAAGCCAGAAAATATGACAATCCGTTAACATAAGTTGCATCTATATATCCTGTGCCGTTAATATATGATCCCATAAATGAAACACTCCAGTTATTATCCATTTTACCACTGTTCAATATGAGAAACAATTTCCTGTTTCCATAATCAGTTACCTGGTACCCTATTGAACCGCCTTTTTCTTTATTTGCAGGTTCACTTATAACATTCACACTTCCACCAACAGCATTAATAGCTGCATTTGCCATGCCTGGTCCTTTCTGAATCTGCATCTCTGCAATTGCGTTATTCAATCCTAACCAGTTACTCCAGTAAACCAGTCCATTTTCCACGCCATTATATGGTATGCCATTCAGTAAAATAGTTACATTTTCCTGCTGAAAGCCCCTGATACTCATCTCAGCATCACCGCTTCCTCCCCCATTACGTACGCTGTAAACCCCGGGAACAGACAGCATTGCTAATGAAACAGGCTGATCACCAAGTCTGCTCCGAAAATTTCTTGATTCAATTGCTGAAACGGTTACCGGTGATTCTTTTTGCATAGCAAGCCCTGCTGTAATAGTGATCTCATCAAGTGTATATGATTCTTGTGAAAGATAAATATTTCCAAGGTCCACTTTCTGATCCTTCACTTTGTATAGAACAGTTTTTATTTTATATCCAACTACCTGAATCCTGAGAAAACCTTTAATATTATTTACCCCAATTGAAAAAACACCTGATTCATCAGATACGGTACCGGTTTCAGTATAATTCTGCGTTATGTGCGCATAAGAAACGGCTTTGCTATTTGAATGGTCAATTAACTTTCCGCTTACAATAAACTGTGCGTTAATAGTTGTGGAAAGAATAATAAAAAATACTAAAAAACTAAAATTCCTCTTCATGTTTATAAAATTTTTGTGCAAAAAAAAACCGGACAAAATACCGGGGCTGCATAAAAAAATTATATATGAAAAAGGCATATTCCTGTAATGATGGAATATAATCTTATTCAACAAATATTCTTCTACCATCCAGACTTTAACTGTCGGTTCCGGAATTTCACCGGACCTGCTATTTTATAAGCTCGCGGACTATAACCGCCGATCGGGAATTTCACCCTGCCCCGAAGAATTTGTCACTGCAAATATATTTATTTATCCAAAAAAGTCAAAAGAAAATATAAAATTTTAGTAATTATTCATGTGAGCTGGAATTGAGTAGAAACTTTTAACTTTAGTGCACTTTAAACTTTAGGCACTTTAGGCACTTCTTCTATTCCAACTCATACATTTCAATCAGCAACTTTGCCATAATAGAGTCCCATATATAGTTTGTGGGACAATCGAGTATGTTATTATCCGGACTGAAGCTCTCCCAGTAATTATGGTTAACAGATAGCTGTGTTGTAACGGCAAGTATCATTTTGTTGCCAAGTTCAATAGCAAGATCATTATAACCGTAGTTCACAAGTCCGTGGAAGACCATATAATCCCAGAGCAGCCACACCGGACCGTTCCATTTACAGCAGTAGTCAACGTACGGACTAAACCATGGATCATCTGCCGCCAGTGTTGGCACACCATATTTTCTCCAGAATTTTTCCGGATCAGTAAGCTTATTTACCAGCAGTGATGCCTGTTCTTCAGAAGCCACACCTGCCCACATTGCAAGAAACCCTATTATCTCCTCTCTCTTCAGGTCACGTTCCATAAAACTGAACTCATGACTCTTTTTATCCACATGATAATAAAAACCGGTTTCCTTATCCCACATTATTTTGTTTACAAGGTCAGATATCCGATCTGCTTTTTTATTCCATTTTTTTGATTCTTTGGGTTTACCCAGTTCATCAGCCATTTTTGCCAGTGTTCTCATTTCCTTCACAACCATCAGGGTAAGGTCAAGACATTCCAGTTCATCAGAGATGTCCTCCTTGTCTATATCAAGATACCTTTCTACAGACACCTGGAACACAACGTTATACCAATCCCGTACGTTTTCAATTATTCCATAAGGCCCCCACTCAAAAGTACCATCATTATCGGTATCACGGTTCTCAATAAGCCATTTAATATATTTCTCCCCGGACAGATAAGAATCTTCTAAGAATTCATTATCGTGACTAACTTTATATATCTCCCAGTTTATCCAGCTATAGAATGGTGCTGATGTTGTAGGTTTTCCTTTATGCGGGTAGGTTTGTGCACCCCTCGGACCATGCCGGTAAGCTATCAGACCATCGTCACCCTGTTGCTCCATATATACCCTTTGTGATCCCTGAGCTGAAACAGGATCAAGATATGCATAAGCTAACATACTGAGTGATTCATGCAACACCTGATGTCCGTGCCCCCATCCCCAGAGAGGATTCCTGGAAAAAACGTAGAAATTAAAAGATGTTTTTTCTGTGGGCGGCAACATACACCCTCTTACCAGGTTAAATGCACCGAGATAAACAAGTTTTTCATCTTCTGTGGCAAAATCAATCCTGGGAATACTTTTATATAGTTCGATATTCTGATCAATAAATGGCTGAATATCCATATTCTTAAGTTTATTGATCGTTCCCTGAAGCTTTTCCGGATTATCCGATCTGTCCTGCCACCCTCTGAAATACCTGACCTGTTTTGTATCTCCCGGCTTAAGCTCAAACCTGCCATGGATGGAAATAAAATCGATTTGTCCGTTTTGTTTCAGGTTAAGCGAATCGGTCCTGTTCTTATCATACCAGTCGGTTTTAATAACCTGGTAGAATTCATCAGGACCGCCTTTATATCCACCATAGGAATATGGTTCAAAGCTAACACTGAACAGGTCCCTTACATTAGTTGGATATGGAGCCTTTGAGTATAAATTGCTGATCAGCCGTTTCTTTGTTTCGTAATGATTTGCAATATAAGTATTGCTTTCTTTATCAAACCGCAATATATTCAGTGAATCATTTTCTATTTCAAGTACAGGATACAGGTCGATAAGATGCGGCTTTTCAGACTCATTTGTGATCACTATATTTACCATGGCAATACCGGAAGAATAGACAAAAAATGTTTCCTGAACCATTATATTTTCAAATGGCTGATATTCAAGAATCGCTATATCGGGAAATGAAGCTTTTACGACAGGCTTTTTATAGTACCGGGAAATTTTATCAATAGCCAGTTTATCAATAAGCCACATTGTATAAAACCTGCCTGCCTGGTCACCATAGTAAGCCAGAGGCTCTGATTCCGAGTAATAATCCATTTTATATGCCTTATCGCCATAAAGTTGCGATCTCTCCATTGAGGCAGCATAAGTAGTAAATAACGGATCATGTGCATCTGCATTGATTTCAAGGTATTTGTCACTAACCATAAGGTGTTGTGAAAAAGTATTTGTAATTACTGACAGAGAAATCAGGAAAAGCAATAAATAAGATCTATGGTTCATGGTAAAGAGGTTAATTGGTTGGTGAACTGCCGACTAATTTTACTTTGCGTCTTTAACGCAGCGAAATCCGACGGTAGCGTTACGGTCGAAGCCGGGCGAAACCATAAGGAGCATTTGTGTTTTATCAAGCTGCTGCGGACCTCCCTGTACATACCACCAGCTTGATGTAGGATTGTAATAGCTCCCTCCGCGAATAATGACAAAATAATAACTTCCGTTATCATAAACATCATTTGTAAGCTGCCAAACGTTCCCGACCAGATCCATCACTTTAAAAGGACTTTTTCCTTTTGCAAATGTATTAACAGGTGTTGATTGCCCAAAAGCATTATTACATTTAGTACCATGGAATGTATCACCCCACGGCCACAACCTGCCGTCAGTCCCCTGTGCTGCATATTGCCATTCAATTTCAGTTGGCAAACGTTTACCTGCCCAATCAGCATAAGCACGGGCATCTTCCAGACTCACCCATACAACCGGATAGTTAGCCTGTCCCTGTACATACATTCCATTTTCCCAATGCTTCAAAAAATTTGCAGGATATTCAGGCTGATACCCTGAGTTTTCGAGGAACTCATAAAACTGTGAATTGGTAACAGGGTATTTATCCATAAAAAACCTGTTAACATGCACCTTGCGCGCCTGGGAATAATCAGGATAGGGTATAAATTGGGCTTGATTAGTAACAAAAAAATCAAAATCTCCTTCATCGATTTCTTCCATACCGGCAGGAGATCTATTTATTGGTTTTGTTGGTTTCACCTTACTGATCAACCATGGTTTTCCCGGCTCCACTCCCACTATAACTTCATCCATAAGCTCTTTTTCACCAAACAACTGGACAACTATCTTCCCTTCATACCTTCCGAAAATCTCACTAATTTTTTGTTTAACCGGTTTTGGGTCAAATTCTACAGGCTTTTTTTCATAAGATGGATCTCCCTTCCAGACAAGTATCTTTTTCCCATCAGAAGAATTAATAAAGAGAGAGTCACCTTTAAGGCTAACATCCAGGATATCAGGCAAACGAGCAACACAATCCACATTTCCCTCACTTCGTGAATTCAACAACCCTTTATTAAAAGCTTTTACATTAACAGGGATCATCCATTTACCATCCGTTTCAACGGGGTCAAGGGCTTCATGATTCCACAGACTTACAAAATGATATCCCCCGGATGGGCTTACTTCAAACAGCGGGCTACTCACTCCTTCCGGCACCAGACTAAAAATGGTATATAATGTCTTATTCCCGTTTTGCCAGCGGTTTACCCATACACTATCTGTTAGTGTTGGGATTAGCGGTTTCCACAGATCATTTAAAAACACTGAAGAATTTTGTCTGAGGATCATAGTTGTACGTCCCAGGTACCTGTAATCTTCTTCCATCGATTCAGGACGACCGGGTGCAAAAGTGTTTAGCTCTGTACCATAACCATTAAAGAATGAGATTGCAACATCACGATGTATTCTTCCCAGGCAAGGCTCACTGACTCTGAAAATAGCAAATTCAGGCTTGATCAGTTTATTCATATTAAGTGGCGGTGGCATAGAAATGGCATTATGAACCCTGCCGGAAACTATACCGGGCATATCTTTCGGTACTGCCATACCCTCAGAATACATTACCACTCCTTCTTTTACTCCATCAGCTGCCTCCTGAAGTTTCTTGCTGGAACTCCCATGGCAATCTAACACCACTCCATCAGCACCTGTGCTCCTGATAAGTCTGGCTAAACCTTCATAGGGGTCTTCTTCACGTGTACTCTTATCCCATGGATTATATTCAATAAAAAATTTTGTTGAATTATTCTGAGCATACCGGGCAAGTTCCTTCATTTTCTCCAACCCAAAGGGCAGATCTTCATACATATCCCATTGGTTCCTCTCATCAACACCAAGGCGGGGCCAGGTTGGCCAGATACCGAATACATCATAACCTCCGAAATATTTTTTCCCCTCTTCCAAAAACCCGAAAAAATTATACTTTCCTTCAAACCGGTCATAATATTTATGGTCCCAGGCAAACTGAAGTGTTATCAAATATTTATCGCGTATCCACTTCAGGTCTTCCCTCTCATAAAGCGAATTATCGAAAAACTCCAGATCATACAAGTACCTGTCACGGAACATCAGACTCATTCCATTTTGCCAATCTCCCTGAAAGGCATCTACATAGATTGTATATTCAACCCTACCCCTTGGAGGAACAACAGTTTTATAGCGATGTTTCTTTGCATTATCTGCAGATGTTCTCCGAGTAATTGCACAAACTGAAAGATTATCGTCAAGTTCAATGGAACCATATCCCATTTCCCACGCGTTATCAGGTAAAATAACACCCACAGGTCCGAGACCCGGTCTGAATATCTTAGTACGGGCTAAATTCCATGGACCGGTACCGGTAATATATATATGGTTTTCAACAGCCCCGAAAGGGACCACATTTGATATCTCGATAGTATCGAAAGATATATTATTAATTGTAAGAACGGCTTTCCATCCCTGTTCAAAACCGGGAACAGGTTCCAGGGTACCTTGTATACTACTTGCAAACTGGTATCTAAACACCTCTCCTTCCTTAATCACTTTAGCATCGCCGGAAAAATACTTTTTTTTATCAATTTCCAGACTGAATAATGACACAGGAATTTTTGTATTTTGCTTATTCCCATTATCCGGAATAAAAGCAACAATTGAAAAACCTTTGGATTGGTCAATTTCAATATCTCTGATTGTTTGAGCTACGCCTTTTGTAAAATTAACCAGAGCTATGAATAAAAGACAAATAACCCCGGGTTTAATCATGAATCCTTTCATTAGAAAATGACTATAATAACAATAATTTAGCTCATTTATTATTTGTTTAAAAACTTGTATAGCACCAGGAAATTATTTAGTTACGAACTTATATATAGTTGTTTGTGTGTATTTCTCATCAGGTTTAAGAATTGCTGACGGAAAATCGGGTTGGTTAGGTGAATCAGGGAAATGCTGTGTTTCAAGACATAAACCATAATGCTTTTGATAGACAATGTCATTTTTACCAATATTAGATCCATCAAGGAAGTTACCTGTATACAATTGCACACCGGGCTCTGTTGAATAAACCTCCATTACCCGTCCACTTTCAGGTTCGGTTACTTTAGCAATTAATTTTAACTCACCCGCTTCCTTGTTAACAACATAACAATGATCATAACCGCCAGGAACGCCGGGAATATCATCAATTCTGGCACCAATTTTCATAGGAGTAGTAAAATCCATAAGTGTTCCTTTAACCGCTGGTAAATCTCCGGTTGGAATTAAATTTTCGTTAACGATAACATACCTGTCAGCATCAATCATTACTTCATGACCATAAACATCCTGCCTGAAAGCAGTAAGGTTAAAATAGCTGTGATGAGTAAGGTTAATCGGACAAGCCTTATCAGTAATCGCCTCATAATCAATCTTCAAAGCATTGTCATTAGTCAGAGTATATGTAACAGTTACATTCAGATTCCCAGGGTAGCCCTCTTCCATATCCTTACTTAAATAAGATAACTTCAGAGCAGGGCCTTTTTCCGTCTCAACAGGTTCAGCATTCCATACTTTCCTATCGAATCCTTCAATCCCACCATGAAGATGGTTCTCTCCATTATTCTGTGCCAAAGTGTATTCTTTTCCATCAATAGAAAATTTACCTTTAGCAATTCTATTCGCAAAACGACCAATAGTACCTCCAAAATGCGGATGATCGCCAAGGTAATCTTTAAGATTATCAAATCCCAGTACCACATCTTCAAAATTACCATATTTGTCAGGCACAAAAAGTTCGGTTAATATTCCACCGTAATTTGTTATTTTTGCAACCATTCCCTGGTCATTTTTCAAGGTAAATAAATAAATTTCGGTACTATCTTTTGTTTTCCCGAAAGGTTCTTTTGTTATTTCCATTTTTTCTTTGGTTTTTTTTGTTTCGTCAGTAGTTTTACATGAATTGCATCCCATAAACATCAGGGTTGATAAATAAAAGATAATGCCTGTCAGAATTATTTTACCTGACAATAAATTTTTTGAAAAAATTTTCATATTCATAAAACATTGGTTTTAAAGTTATTAAAAGATATCTGAAATAAAATTAAACAGAATTATTTGCAGGACGTAAGATAGTGAATTTACCTGAGACAGATAAATATATAAATTTATATATTTTTCAGACCATTATCTTTTCACGGAAAAGCAATTACTATTAAATGATCCCCCCTCCAATAGCAAGACGAAAGAGAGCAACAATAAGAACTACCAGATTCAGGTTCCGTCCACTATCTTTTGTAGCAATAAATCCCAATATAACCCCGATTAACGAAATTGCTACAGCAATCCAGTTAATCCATCCCAGCAATGGTAATATACCAACGATAACGATTACCATACCGGCAAACCCTAAAATAAATGAAATTAGATTTATCATAATGAAATGTAGTTACGGGTTACGAGTTTCGTGTTACTTTTTATGCTAAGTGTTACCGAAGCATAGTTTTACTTTAAGTACTGAATAGTTACAAAATTTAAAATAAAAGTGAGTATTTATTTCCAAATAAAACAAATATGATACTTTTAATCATAATTTCGGCAGTCAATTATTAAAAAAAATATAACATTATAGAATTTATCACGTATATAAAATAAAACTGAAAGGCTTATAATGCGAAGTTTCTTAAAAATATTTTTACTATTAGTGTTTTTTGTTTTTTGTAATACTCTTCAAACAGGTTGTAGTTCGGCTTCAAAAACGAGGAAAGCAAAAAAAAGAATTATACATGTAGATAATACAAAACTTGGTAAGAATAAAGTCTTTTATTCAAAAAGCTATCAGAAGAAATTGAAAAAAAGAAAAAGAAAGTAGTAATTTGATTATCAATTGCACTCCAATTCACAACCTGTTTTTAAGAATCAAGCTATTGTTTTATGAGAACCAAGTTTAAACAAATCCTTTATCAATTTGAGATCAAGGGTGAACCTGAAAATATTGAACCCTATGGCACAGGGCATATAAACGACACTTACAGGGTTATCAACTCAAATACAAAATACCCTGATTATCTTCTTCAAAAAATAAATAATCACATATTTAAAGATATTCCCGGGTTAATGGATAATATTAAGCGGGTTACTGAACATCTCCGGAACAAACTGGATGATATTCCCGGAAGTGAACCGGAAAGAGAAGCATTATCACTTATTCCCACAAAATCGGGAAGATGGTTCTATCACAGTGCAGATAATGGTTACTGGCGGTTATATCATTTTATAAAAAATCATCGCTCATACGATATTGTTAAAAATCCTGCACAGGCATTCGAAGGAGGCAGAATGTTCGGAAAGTTTATTGCATTACTTTCCGACATACCGGGAGGAACTCTTAACGAGACAATTCCGGGCTTTCATGATATCAACAAAAGACTAAATACTTTTTACCAAACCCTTGAATCAGACCATGAAAAAAGAGCCCGTAATGCTAAACCGGAGATCGATTTTGTCAGGTCGCACGGGACTGAAATGGGCAGAATACTACGGCTGGGACAGGATGGAAAAATATCTGAACGAATTACACACAACGATACTAAATTCAATAATGTATTGCTTGACCAAAATGACAAAGGACTTTGTGTGATTGATCTGGATACTGTAATGACAGGGTATGTGCATTACGATTTTGGTGACTCTATAAGGACATCGGCAAATTCTGCTGCTGAAGACGAAAAAGATCTGTCTAAAGTAAAAATGGACATTAAACTGTTTGAAGGGTACGCAAAAGGATTCCTTAAGGAAACAAAAGATACTCTTACCCAAACAGAGATAGATAACCTTGCTTTTTCAGCTAAACTAATGCCGTTTATAATAGGACTAAGATTTCTTACAGATTATATTGATGGCGATAATTACTTTAAAACCACTTATCCTGATCATAACCTAATAAGAGCAAGAACTCAATTCAAACTTATTAAAAGTGCAGAAGAACAATTCAACAGGATGGAAGATATTGTTCGGAGAATATGCTCAGAATAAAAAATTCCACCTTCGTCAACACTTTCCCGGTATTCACGTAATAATGGAAACAAAATAGTACCTCTTCCGTATATAGTAAGTAAAAATCAAAAGCGGAGGTGCAGGATGAAAACAATAATAATAATATTAATGAGCGGGATAATAAGTGGTTTTACAAACACAGCAATCGCTCTTGAAAAAGGATCCTGAGAATTCAAACTATGCATTTTATGTAGGCATTTGCTATTATCATCTGGAAAAGTATGATATTTCAAAAACGTATCTTGAGGATGCTGTAAAAAACATCAGTGAAGATTATAAAGACAGCGTATTTGAAAAAAAGGCTCCGGCTGAATCACAATATTTCCTTTATAAAATAAATAAATTAGCGTCTGTTTGTGAATAGAAGATGTTGAATTAGAGAGTTTCGGGTTAATAAATAAAAAAGCATCTGCCGGTTGGCAGGTGCTTTTTTTATTTTTGTTTTTTCATCTTTCTTTCTTTTTTCTTATTTCCTGAGAAGAGCCTAATAAGCCAGCTTCGTTCTACAGCATCGGATGCTTCCTGAACCTCAATAATTCCACGGTTCAGGTTTTCAAGAGTTACAGAAATACTATCTGAGAAAGTGCTGTCAGTCAACAATTTATTTATAAAACCTTTCCCTTTTTTTATCTGGTTGGTTATTTCGGCCAGGTTTTTTGTTGCTTCCCTTGTACGGGCGCTTGTCTGTACAATATTTTGAAGAAAAGAGGTATCAGTAAAAGCTTTTCCGAAGATTCCTTCACCCTGGTTTATTTTTTCGGTAATATTCATCAGGTTTTCTGATGCAATGGTCAGGTTATCACTTACCTGGTGTAATTCCTTTACCAAAGAAGTGTCAGATAAAAGATGTCCAACCAATCCATATTCATTAACAATCTGATCTGTTATTATAGCAATATTATCTGTCAGTCTGGCTGTTTTAGCACCAATCCGATCAAGATTTTGTGAAAAAACAGTATCTGCGAATATCTGCCCAAATATTCCTTCCCCTCTATTAATCTTATCCGTTATACCTACAAGGTTACGGGTAACAACAGTAGTATTTCGTGAAGATTTTTCCAATTCCTGCAATATATCTGAAATTTCAACACCCTGATCGGTAGGGATAATATCCCCTTCCTCAATAATTTCACTGCTAAAAGAGCCCGGCATTATATTCACTACTTTATTTCCGAGTAATCCTGTAACTGTTATTACTGCTTTTGAATCTTTTCTGATAAATTTATTAACATCTTTATCCAACATAAAATCCACCAGAATTGATGTATCATTGATAATAGTAATATTGCGTACTGCCCCGATATCAATACCTGCGAACCTGACATTACTACCAATTTGTAGTCCTTTTACATCGGTAAATATTCCCCTGACATTGAGCGAGGTTCCAAAAATACTTTGCCGAAGTCCAATAAAATAAATACCCAGAATAAGGATTATTATTCCGACACTGATAAACAGGCCCAATTTTATGGATTTATTTCTATTCATTTGCATAGTTATTCCTCCTCTTTATTGAAAAAATGAGTTTACCCAATGGTCATCCGATGATTGTAATTGTTCGAATGAACCTTCTGCATATATTAATCCGTCGCGAATTATGAGTATCCTGTCGGAAGTCATTTTCACACAATTCATATCATGAGTAATAATGATAGATGTAGCTTTCTGACTTTTTCGTACATCAAGTATCATTTCACTGATTTCCATTGAAGTTGCCGGATCAAGGCCTGTTGTAGGTTCATCATATAATATAATTTCCGGATTTTTGATCAGAGTCCGCGCTAACCCAACCCGTTTCTTCATTCCACCTGACAGTTCTGCCGGCATCTTATCAATTGCTTCAACCAATCCAACACTCTTAAGAACTTCTTCCACTCTTTCGGTAATTGCCGTTTTCGTACCTGAAAAAGCACTTCGTTTAAGTGTAAATGAAAGATTCTCCCTGACAGACATAGAGTCGTACAATGCAGAACCCTGAAAAACAAACCCTATTTTACCTCTAATGAACTCCAGGTCTTTTAATGAAGGGTTCATCATATCTTTACCCAGAACATTTATCTTCCCTGAATCAGGCTGCATCAATCCAACCATGCATTTTATCAGGACTGATTTCCCAATTCCGGATTTTCCACATACAGCAAGATTTTCTTCTCTCGGAAGATGGAGATTTATACCTTTCAGTATCTCCTTACCTTCAAAAGCCTTCTTCAGATTCTCTATTTCAATAACATAATCCATAAACCCCTATTAACTTATAGAATATTTAGTGCAAATATATTATATGCGTAACCTGTACGGCAATCAGGTCGATCAGAAAAATAGCCAGCGAAGCACTTACAACAGCGGTATTGGCTGCTTTACCAACTCCTTCAGTTCCGAAACCGGCAAAATATCCCTTATAGCAACCTATTATCCCTATCATAAACCCGAAGAAAATGGTTTTTACCACTGCCGGGAGCAAATCGGAAAAGTGCAGTACATCAAATACATTAAAAACGAAAAGGGTTGCAGATATATTACCATTAATATTAACTGCTAAAAAACTCCCTGCAAGTGCTATTGCATCAGCATATAATACAAGTAATGGTACCATAAATACTGTTGCCAGAACCCTTGTAACAACCAGGTAATTTATGGGGTTAACACCTGAAACTTCCATAGCATCAATCTGCTCAGTAACCCTCATAGATCCGAGAACTGCCCCAAACTGTGAAGCTATTTTTCCTGCACAGATCAATGCTGTAATAACCGGTCCTATTTCAGTGACTATCGAAACAGAAACCATTCCGGGCAACCATGCTTCAGCTCCAAACTCCATTAATACCGGACGCGATTGTAATGTCATTACCAGGCCTAAAATAAACCCGGTTAAACCTATGAGACCCAAAGACCTGGCTCCAACAATATATGACTGGTATAAAAACTCATTGAATTCAAACGGTGGACGAAAAAGCTCCTTAAAAAACCTTTGTGTAAAACGCGCAAGTTCCCCAACCTCAATAAACAGATCTATGACAAGATCAGGTAACCAATTATATATGTATTGAAATTTCATATGTTTTTAAATAATAAGGGCCAGGGTTTAGGCAATAGTAATTATGTATTAAAGGTAATAAAAAATAAAGGCTTGAAACAAAAGATTACTTTTTTTCGATAAAGAAACTTGTTCTGTATAAAATTTGTTAAATTGAACATTTTATAAATCAATAAATAATAATTAAATATAATATTCATAAATGATTAACATACAATCATTATTATTAACTATTTACTAACCAAAACAAGGTCATGAAATATAAAAAAATTATCCCATTGTTGTTCCTGATCATATCGGGAACTTTGTTTTTCAATAAAGTATTTTCACAAAAAAAGGATCTTACTTATGAGCAGGTATTTTCTCGCGGGGAACCCCGGTTAACTAACCCGCTTCCACGAATTTCAAATTGGCTTGATGACAACTATTATCTTGAATCAAAAAATAAAGACAAGAAACAAATTGTTATGAAAGTAAATGCACTTACCGGAAAGGAAAGTGTTTACCTGGATTATGAAGAATTCAATAAAAAACTTCCTGAAGGTTTTACTTTGCGTAAAAGTGAAACAAAAACAGATGACATGAATAACTTTATTTTCCGGAAAGAAAATAACCTCTATTATTATAATTTACCTGAAGAAGAATTTAAACAACTTACGGATTCGGAATCAGAAGAAAAGAATGTTACTTTTTCACCTGATGCTACTAAGATAGCTTTTACACGTGACCATAATTTATTCGTTGTTGATCTGGCTACAGGAGAAGAGATACAATTGACAAATGATGGGACAAATCGTATATATAACGGCTGGGCTTCATGGGTTTACTATGAGGAAATTCTTGGACGCGGTTCACGTTACCGTGCATTCTGGTGGTCGCCTGACAGTAAAAAACTGGCTTACCTCAGGTTTGATGATAATCCTGTTCCTGAATTTACCCTTTTCAGGGCAGATGGTATTCACGGGGAACTGGAAGTAACACCTTATCCAAAACCGGGTGATCCTAATCCGGAAGTACGACTGGGTATAGCAGATATAGAAACAGCAAAAACAGTATGGATAGATACAAATGAGGGAGTTGACAGGTATGTTGCATGGCCTTTCTGGACCAGGGATTCTAAATATTTAATATACCAGTATATGCCACGCGACCAGGATGAGATAATATTATTCTCATCTGATCCGGAAACGGGAAAGAAAACGGAAATATACAATGAAAAGCAAGAATCATGGGTTGAGTTTTTTGAAGATCTTTACTTTTTCGAGGATGGTAGCGGTTTTCTGCTGAGAAGTGACGCAGATGGATGGAGAAACATATACTACTACAATATGTCGGGGAAGTTAATAAATAAAGTTACCCATTTTGACTGGCGTGTAACCGGTATTTCAAAAGTGGTGGAAAAGAAGAAAATTGTATATTTTACAGGAACAGGAGGCGAATCAACCGAGAATCATCTGTTCAGTATCAAACTGAATGGAAAAGAATTAAAAAAGCTTACATCAGTTCAGGGAACCCACAGGGTAAATGTTTCTCCTGAAGGGAAATATTTTATTGACACATACAGCAATATCAATACTCCATCAAAAATGGAACTTTTTTCATCAAAAGGGAAATCTATCCGTCTGCTTGGGGATTCGAAATCAGATATAATGGATGATTATAATCTCGGGAAAGTTGAACTATTTACAATTCCTACATCAGATGGCTGGGATTTACCTGCAAAATGGACTCTCCCACCCGATTTTGACAAAACAAAAAAATACCCTGTGCGATTTTCAATATATGGTGGTCCGAATGCAGCGTCAGTAAGAAATTCAGCCGCGTATTCATTAAGCGATCATTATTATGCTCAGCATGGAATTATTACCATTTCGGTTGATCACCGGGGCAGCGGTCATTTTGGAAAAAAAGGTGTTGCGCTTATGCATAGGAACCTTGGGAAGTGGGAAACACACGATTATATTGAAGCAGTAAAATGGTTAAGGGAAAAGCCTTTTATTGATTCCACACGAATTGGTATTACAGGTAGCAGTTATGGTGGCTATATGACCTTAATGGCGATGACTGCAGGAGCTGATTATTTCACCCATGGACTTGCCGGTTCGGCTGTCACTGACTGGAGGTTATATGATGATGTCTATACAGAAAGGTATATGGACACACCTGAACAAAATCCTGAAGGATACGAATACGGTTCTGTAATGACCCATGCTGATAAATATAAAGGGTATGTTCTTGTTACGCACGGAACAATGGATGATAATGTACATATGCAAAACATTATTCAACTGATATCAAAGATGGAAGACCTTGGCAAAGATTTTGAACTTATGTTATACCCCGGCGGACGTCATGGCTGGGGCGGACCAAAACGGGTTCATTCAACAAGGGAAGGTGTACAGTTCTGGTTTAAGCATTTTCTTGGTAAAGAGCTGGATGAGGAAGAAGAATAAATCGCAGAGACGCAGAGATGCAGAGGCGCAAAGAAGAGAAAGGTGAAGAAAGAAGAGAAGATGTGAAAATGAGAAAATGTAAAAGGTCAAAAGCCTAAAAGTCTAACAGTCAAAAAGCAGGAAGGTTACACTGTTAATAATTTAAGAATGAATGTACTTTTTAACAAGAAATTCTTACAGCATAATGTTGAAAGCAGTGCTGAAGGAGCTTACCGTATCAGTGAATTTATCGATCAGTTCGAAAACACGGTAAGAAACGGGGAAGAATATATTCAATTGGTTCACAGCGAAAAACATGTTAAACAGGTTAAAGAGGCATGCTATCAAAACACTATTCTTGCAGAAGTAATGGTTACTCCGGAGAGTTATGAAGCAGCATGCCTGGCTGTGGGTTTAACGATTCTTGCTTCTGAAAATAACGATTTCGCCATTGTCCGTCCACCCGGACATCACGCAAAACATGAAATCGCAGCCGGATTTTGCCTTTTTAATAACATCGCCATTGCAACACAAAAACTCGTAAATGAGGGAAAAAAGGTTTTTATCCTCGATATTGACGGTCATCATGGCGATGGAACACAAGAAATTTTTTACCAAAGCAACAAGGTATTATATTGTTCCATGCACCAGGAATATGCCTATCCCTGGACAGGAAAAATTGATGAGACAGGCGAAGGGGAAGGGAAAGGCTATACCATGAATTTCCCTTTACCTGCCGGAAGCGGTGACAGGGAATTCTTATCTGCTATTGACATTGCTATTGAAATAGCAAAAAAGTTCCAGCCGGACGTTGTTGGTGTTTCTGCAGGTTTCGACGGATATGAAAAAGACAGCATTCTTGACTTAAACTATTCTTTAAATATGTATTATGAATGTGGTTACCGGCTTCGACAGGTTTTTCAAAATATATTTGCCGTCCTTGAAGGAGGGTATCACCAGGATATTAAGAAATGTACGGAAAGCTTTATTAAGGGTATAGTAACATAGTTTCACAAATTGAATAATCCTCTAGCTAACAGATAATTTTCATGTTTCATAAATAATTAGTTAATAGTCGGTCCGCCCGTACCAAATCGCAAGAACTTTGCAAAGTCGGAATTTAAAGAATTATTTATTGTACTTTTAGATTCAGATTATTTGCAATTTATTAATAATAAACTCCATATGAAAACAGGTTCCGGTATATTCATAATTGTTTTTCTATTGTTTTTGTTTCCGGTAAAAATGTTTGGACAAGAGGACAAAATTATAGAAAGGATAAATCTTGCCCTTATTGCATCTGATTACAAACTGGCTTTATATTTGTGTGACAGTGCTATTAATAATCAAAATATTAGTGCAGAACTGTTTTATAAACAAAGTATTGCCTACAGGTCGGTGTATCATTATAAAAAAGCTTATAAGTCAATTAGAGATGCTTTAGACCTTAACCCTGATAATACCAATATTCGAGTTGAGTTTGGAAAAGTTTGCTACGCATTAAATATGCTCAATAGTGCTGATTCAATTTTTTCGGATATATTCAAATTCGATACAACGAACTATATTTCCGGAATATACCTGACAAGAATTTATAAAAATAAGGAGGAATTTGATAAAGCTTTCCGCGTTTATAAAACCCTGTCGGAAATGGATTCGTTGAATAATTATCTGTTTCGTCAAATGGGGATTTGCAAAATCAAAGATAAAAAATCGAAAAAGGCAATCCCCTGGTTTCAACGTGCAATTGAAATTGACAGCACGGATATAAAATCGTATGGGTATTTAAGTAAGATCTATCAGGCATTGAAAGAATATGACCTGGCTTTGAGTTTCCTGAATAAAGCCATCCAAATTGAACCCTTAAATTCAGACTTGTATTTTGACCTTGGGGAATTTCACTATTATAGAAGTCATCACTTCCAGGCAATACCTGCTTATTTAACGGCAATTAAATTAGGATATAATGATCCCTGGATATTTAGAAGCATCGGGACCAGCTATTACCTGATAAAGGACTTTCAGAAAGCTAAAAAGTTTTTATTGATTGCCATTCAGGAATTTAAAGACCCTGATACATATCACCGGTTAGGAAAAACTTTTCTGGAACTTAATCAACCTGACTCAAGTTCAATATATTTGGAAAAATCACTTAGTCTTTTATTACATGAACCAATTACACTTTTTTCATTATACAGCGACCTGGCACAGAGTTATATAAAAAAACAGGAATATGAGAAAGCCATTTTACGTTATGAAAAGATTTTTAATATTGAGTTTAAAAAATATGCAGGAAATTATTACAAAAATCAGGCTATTATCAAGATAGCCCAAATATATGAACAAAATCTGAATGATAAGGAAAAAGCAATTGGGTATTATATGAAGATCATAAATAATAAAGATAAGGGCAACTTTTCAAGGCAAATAGAATACGCTGAAGACAAAGTAAAAAGACTACGAGAGGAATTGTTTTTTGAAGGAAAGAAATAATCTGTTACAGTTGTCCGCAATCCCGGATAATTACCTTTTTCGAGGGTTGTCCACCCGGTGATCCTAATGCCTCTATACGCTTAACCACATCCATACCATCGGTTACCATTCCAAAGACCACATGCTTCCCATCAAGCCAGGAAGTTTCTACTGTTGTGATAAAAAATTGCGAGCCATTTGTATTCGGACCCGCATTTGCCATCGACAATAGCCCGGGTTTTGTATGACTGAGATTGAAATTCTCATCGTCAAATTTCCCGCCGTAAATAGACTTGCCTCCTGTTCCGTTAAAATTCGTAAAATCTCCACCCTGAAGCATGAAATCAGGGATGATCCGGTGAAATATACTGCCCTTGAATCCAAAGCCCTTTTCACCTGTACACAAAGCACGAAAGTTTTCACATGTTTTGGGAACAATATCGGTTTGCAATCCAATTTCTATTCGCCCTAACGATTCATTATCAGCCTCAATATCAAGAAATACTTTTAAAGGTTTTTTGTTGTTTTCCATTTTTTATTCAGTTTATCTGCTATATGTAAGCAAGTTAGTATTTTATTGGGCTGTAAATGTCAGTATAATACATATAATATGCAAAAAAGAATCAATCTATAATGTTATTGCATTATATTATAAAATTTACGCCCATTGCTCGTCAAGAATCCCGCCTTCAACACCAACAATTATTTGTTTTATTGGCACTTTACGTTCTGCTTTTGCAGCAGCCGCTTTAACCATCTGGATTAATCCACCGCAACAAGGCACCTCCATCATCGTAACTGTTATGGTATTTACTTTAGCCTCATCAATCAGTTGTCTGAATTTTTCAATATAAACTTCTGTATTTGAGTCCAGTTTCGGGCATGCAATACCTAAGGTTTTACCTTTCAAATGGTCATTATGAAAATTACCTAATGAAAAAGCTACACAGTCTGCTGCAATAACAACATCTGAATTCCTGAAATTTGCTGCAACAGGATTAATCAGGTGCATCTGAACAGGCCAATGAGTTAATTCTGATCTTTGACTTACCGATTCTGCCACAGTACCACATTCCTGACTTCCTCCAAAGCTCCTTTCCATTGACCCGGGACATCCGCATGCTAAATTGTCTTCATGTTGTTCCATTTTATTTTCCTCCTTAATTTCATTAATTATTTCATTTACATCTAAATTCAAATCGTCTTTATGGTTTAATAAATATGTTATACCATCATGAAGAAAGTCCTTTTCTCCATGGTCTTTTAAATGCTTTAAGTGGGCAACTACAACATTCTTACCTTTAGTTACCATATCAACCATTACTTTTATCTCATCGTATGGTTCAGCTTCGCGTTCCTCTATTGTGATAGCGCTCTGTGGACAGTGGCCTAAACATGCACCCAGTCCATCACACATCAGGTCACTTATTAATCTTGCTTTCCCATCAATAATTTGCAGAGCACCCTCATGACAGTTAGGAACGCATTCTCCACAACCATCGCATAAATCCTCGTCTATTTTTACAATATCTCTTTTCATTGTATTTTTCTTTACTTTAAAATGTTTTTCAAATACAAAAATACGGTCATTCAAAACCTAAAACTGTAACATATGTTACATTCAGCAGATATTTATATACATTTGAGTTATGTATAAAACACTTTCCGATTCAATAATATTCAAAGGCCTCAGTGAATCAGATATAAAGAATCTGCTGAATAAAATAAATTATCAAATTAAAAAATATAAACCGAAAGATATAGTTGCACTCAATGGCGAAGAGTGTAATTATTTAATAATTATTTTAAAAGGTTATGTTAAGGGAGAGATGTTTGATTATTCAGGTAAAGTAATTAAAATTGAAGATATTCATGCTCCTATGCCTCTTGCAATAGCCTTCATTTTTGGAAAAAATAATAAATTTCCCGTTACTGTTGAAGCTGTAATGGATACCGAACTATTAATTATACATAAAAATGAATTTTTGAAGCTTTTTCAATCGGATGTAAGAATCCTGAATAATTTCCTTAATGCTATATCGAACCGAAGCCAATTTTTATCAAATAAAATCAGGTTCCTTTCTTTTACTACAATTAAAAGTAAATTTGCACAATACATATTAGAGCTTGCCAAAGAAGATTATTATATTGTTGATCTAAAACAAACTCAGCAACAGTTAGCAGAATTATTTGGTGTTACCCGGCCTTCATTTGCCAGAATTGTTGGAGAAATGCAAAATGAAGGACTTATTAAAATTGAAAAGAAGCAAGTTGAGATATTAAATAAAAATGCGCTTATTGAATTAATTAAATAGAGAAGAAGTTTATAGTGAATAATAACAAATAATTTAATTATGTATTTATTTTTTGACACAGAAACAACAGGACTACCACGAAATTGGAAAGCACCTATAACTGACTTGAATAATTGGCCAAGACTGGTGCAATTGGCTTATTTATACTATGACAGAGATGGTAATAAAATTTCCGGTGATGATTTTATCATTAAGCCGGAAGGTTTCACCATTCCAGCAGATGTCTCCCGTATTCATGGTATAACAACAGAAAGAGCTATAAGTGAGGGAGAACCTTTATTGACAGTTTTACAAACTTTTCAATCTTTAGTGAGTCAGGCAGAATTTCTTGTTGCACATAACATAAGTTTTGATGAGAAGATTGTCGGTGCAGAATTTTTGCGGGCTGGATTGCAGAATCTATTACCGGCAAAAAGTAAAATTTGTACAATGAAAGACACGACAAATTTCTGTGCACTTGCCGGACCTTATGGTTATAAATGGCCAAAGTTGTCAGAATTGCATTACAAATTATTCAATACAGGATTTAAAGAAGCCCACAATGCAGCTGCTGATATTACTGCAACAGCAAAATGTTTCTGGGAATTGAAAAGAATAGGAATAATTTAATTTTGAGTCCACTCCAAAAATATATGAAGCCACAAATGCACGAATTTAAATTATTGAAGAAACAATAAAAATAAAATAAGTCGTGAAAAAAATGGCATTATTCTTCTTACCCCTTTTATTAACATTTACCGGCATTGAAACATTTTGCCAGGAGGAATCAATTAAAAGTAAAAATCCAATTGTTTGTATCTCTACTGAAATTGGAGAAATTGAAATTGAAATATTCGAAAAAGAAGCTCCTGTTACAGCAACTAATTTTTTGGAGTGTATAAAAAAGGGGATGTTCAGGAATACTAGTTTTTACAGGGTTGTAAGTATGGAAAACCAACCGGATAATGATATTAAAATCGAGGTGATACAAGGGGGACTGGGATGGGATGATTCTATTCCCGGATTAGAACCGATTATACATGAAACTACTGATATAACCGGAATAAAGCATTTGGATGGGACCCTCTCAATGGCGCGTGATAAACCCGGTTCGGCAAGTTCTGAATTTTTTATTTGTATAAATGACCAACCGGAACTTGATTATGGAGGTAAACGAAACCCGGATGGTCAGGGTTTTGCTGCCTTTGGTAAAGTGGTTAAAGGAATGGATGTTGTTAGAAAAATTCAGAAGCTGGATAATACGGGGCAGATGTTGGATAAGCCGGTTATTATTTTGGATATAATGCGGTTAGAGTGAACTATGCTTCGACTACGCTCAGCATAAAAAGTTGAGTGGGTGAGTAAAGAAAAAGAAGCCAATAATTATATCTGCCAGAATATGAAAAATGAAAAGAATTTAGTGATTGCAAGGAATATTCTTGTTCCATTTGTTTTAATTACAGCCTGCTTTGCATTATGGGGATTTGCCAATGATATTACAAATCCCATGGTAAAGACATTCTCGAAAATCTTTAGGATGTCTGCCACAGGTGGAACTTTAGTGCAGGTAGCATTTTATGGCGGGTATTTTATAATGGCGTTTCCTGCAGCAATGTTCATCAGAAAATTCAATTATAAAGCAGGTATATTGGTAGGACTTGGTTTATACGCAACCGGTGCATTGCTTTTTATTCCCGCTAATATGTCCGGATTATTCGCTCCTTTTCTTATTGCATATTTTATTCTTACCTGTGGTCTTTCTTTCCTGGAAACCAGTGCTAATCCATATATCCTTTCAATGGGATCAGAAGAAACTGCTACACGTCGTCTGAATTTTGCTCAGGCTTTTAACCCCATGGGGTCACTGCTCGGAATGTGGGTTGCAATGAATTTTATCCAGGCACGACTTGATCCAAGGGATACAAATGCACGTAATATTCTTTCGCAAGAGGAGTTTGAAGCAGTAAAAGTCCACGATCTGGATATCCTTAGTAGCCCGTATATTATTATCGGACTGATAATTATCGTTATGTTTATTATTATTGCTCTGGTTAAAATGCCAAAGAATGAAGAAAGTAATCACAAAGTTCACCTGTTCCTTACACTTAAGCGGTTGCTCTCAAATAAAAGATATCGTGAAGGAGTTATTGCTCAATTTTTCTACGTTGGTGCGCAAATAATGTGCTGGACCTTCATTATTCATTATGGTACAAGAATATTTATAAGTCAGGGAATGGCTGAAAAAGATGCTGAAGTATTATCACAGCAATACAATATAGTTGCTATGATCATCTTTTGCGTTAGTCGTTTCATTTTTACATTTATTCTGAAATATATCAAACCCGGCAAATTGATTATGCTCCTTGCAATAGCAGGAACGGCCCTTACTCTTGGGACTATCTTTATCCAGGGAGTTGCAGGTCTTTATTTTCTTGTTGGTATTTCAGCCTGTATGTCACTTATGTTTCCTACAATATACGGCATATCACTTAAAGGTTTGGGCGAAGATGCTAAAATAGGTGCCGCAGGTTTAATTATGGCTATACTGGGTGGTTCAGTTTTACCTCCCTTGCAAGCTTCAATTATTAACCTCGACACTCTGTTTTCAATGCCTGCTGTAAACGTTTCGTTTACTATTCCCCTGATAAGCTTTATTATTATTACAATATTCGGATACAGAACGCAAAGAAGTATGTAGAAAGGAGTTCACATTCCCTTAAAAGGATTCGGTCCTATTTCTTCTATCGTCTCAACATATTCATTGATAATTTCCGTTATCTTATAATAATCGGTAATTTCAACAAACTCAGTTTTTATTCGTTCCGGCTCCAGCATCATTGTTTCAAGGGTTTCCTGTAAATTTTCACCCCTGGTTTCAGTTAATTCACTACCATGAATAAAATGACACTGGTAATCGTCACCGGGTTTACAACCAATTTGTAATATCCCATCGAAACCTTTGGAAAGTGCATCAGAGATCCATACATTATTTATTGAACCAATACACCTGACCGGGATGATCCTAACATACGGACTATATCTCAGTCCTTTTCTTCCTGCCAGATCTAATGCCGGATAAGCATCATTTTCACAAACAAATACCAGTATCCTGGGCTTTTCTTCAAACTCGTCAGGCACATTAATTGATTTGATCATTGCCGAGACACTATTAATAGAAAAGTCTGAAAAGCTAATTACTCTCTCAGGACACGATCCCACGCATATTCCGCAGCGTCTGCAACGGGTCGGGTTAGGAAGTGGGGTTCCTTTTTCCGTTTCATCATATGCACCAAACGGGCACTCTTCCGTGCATCTTTTACAATCGGTACATCTTTCAAGATACAGATCGGGATATGATTTATCTCCTGAACGCGGGTGTACCGCCTCTCCCCTCTTAGTTGCTTCAATACACTGAATGGCTTTTAGCATTGCTCCCTGTGCATCTTCAATCGAAGAGGGAATATCCATGGGAACTCTTAAACTACCGGCAGCATAAATCCCCGTACGTCTTGTTTCGTAAGGAAAACAAATAAAATGAGAATCGGAAAAATTATATTTCAATTCAGGTAATCCTTTTCCCAGGCGATAGGTAAGATTCAAATCTTCAGTCCCGGCAGGTGTCATGCCTGTAGCAAGAACAATCATATCTGCAGTAATTTCAATATTTTCGTCAAACAAGGTGTTCTTAACTATAATTTCAAGTCTGCTATCTTTTTCTTTTATTTCATTAATCTCGCCTTTAATCAAAAACAGGTAATCATTTTTCTGTACCTCTTTATAAAACTCTTCTAACAAACCAGGAGTGCGGATATCTTTATATATAATAAATATCAAAGTTTCCGGACTTATATCCCGGATATATTTAGCCTGCTTAAGTGTGGTACCACAACAAAATGATGAACAATAAGGCAGATGATCTTTATCCCTTGACCCGGCACACTGAATAAAAAGAATACTTTTTGGTAATTGTCTTTGGGGATTCTCTTTTATAAATTCTTCGAACTCAACATTGGTAAGAACATTTTTGTACTTACCATAACCCAGATGAGGCAGTGCATTTGCATCATATGGTTTCCATCCCATTGAAGCAACAATTGACCCGACAGTGATCCTTTGCTCCTGTCCGTTTTTTATAACTACTTCAAATTTTCCGGGCTGACCGGAAATTTTGGTAATAGTAGTCGACTTATATACAATGATACCGGGATTGCCTTCAACCTCCCTGATCTTTTCTGTTACCACAGGCTCAATTAGTGTATTGTAAGGCTCCTTATCGGGAATCTGCTTATATAATTTACCCGACCAGCCTCCAAGGGTTTCTTCCTTTTCAATCAAATGTATAGTGTATCCTGCTTTTGCTCCCTCAATAGAAGCAGTTATACCGGTTATTCCGCCACCAACAACAAGGATATCCGAACTAATATTATCTGTAATATATGGTTTGGGATTTGAAATATTTTTCACTTTGGCAATACCCATTCTCAGGTAGTCTTCAGCAGCCATCTGTGTATCTTCCTCTCCCGGTTCATAACACCAAACAACCTGTTCCCGTAAATTAACCCTTTCGCAAATAATATTTTCAGGAAAATCAAATATCCTGGTTTTAACCCTTGGTGAACATGCTGCAATTACTACACTGTCTAACTTTTCCTTTTCAATATCCTTACTTATCAGTTCATATCCTTCAACCGAACAAAGCGAAGAATGGTTTTTACAAACAGTGATATTCTGTTCATCAATTACGATCTGGCTGAGTTTCTCAATATTTACACTCTTACCAATTTCGCATCCCGAACAAATATATACACCCGTCTTTTTTTCCAATTTCTACAGTTTTAACCGGTTAATTGAATAGCTTTTAATGCTGCGGCAGTAGCATCTTTTACTGATGATGAAACATCCATGGGTTTTTTGCAACATGATACTACATGTATCCCTTCCTGCTGTATCTCAGTCAGAAAACCATTTTGATCTTTGTTTAGATTTAAGTTTGTAATTACAGGAACAATACCTGTTGCAAGCACAACCAGATCGGCTTCATGCTTTATCTTTTTCCCTATAAGGACATTTTCTGCTTCAACTACTAAATTCTTTGTTTCACTAATCTCCTCAATCTTAGCTACTTTACCCTTTATAAGATCAATGTTTTCATTTTCTTCAACCTTCGATAAAAAATCCTCGTTTCGTCCTGCTACCCGCAAATCAATATAGAATATTTTTATTCTGCTATCAGGATATTTTTCTTGTATTGACAATGCATGCTTTAGCGAAGCTGAACAACAAACAGCCGAACAATAGGGAAGATAATTCTCATCGCGCGAACCGGCACATTGAACAAATACAACTTCCTTGGGCTCTTTATTATCTGACGGTCTGGTCAGTTTTTCTTCTCCCGGTCCGTTTGATGCTATCAATCGCTCAAACTCAACATTAGTAACAACATTTTTAAAATCAGAATAATGCATGTTTTTTATTAAACCTGCATCATAATTCTTCCAGCCTGTTGCAAAAACCACCGAGCTTACTTCGAGAAAAATAAACTTTTCTTTCGCTGAAAGATCAATCGCATCATATTCACATACCTCAACGCACTTATTGCACGATTCCATTTTACAATACCGGTCATCAATAGAAAATTTCGCAGGAAAAGCCATTTCATGCGGGAAATAGATTGCCTTTGTTTTGGTGAAGCCATAATTAAATTCATCATCTCTCTCCTCCGGGCAGACCTCAACACATTTCCCACATGCGGTGCAATTATCCTTTACATATTGTGGTGCTGAAAGCAATTTGACATTGAAATTATTTTTCTCACCTGAAATTTCGAGTAGTGTTGTTGAAGTATAATATTTAATACGGCTGTTTTGTCTTATCCTTCTGAAGTTAATTTCCAGTCCACATGCAGGCGGACATAATTTCGGAAAATAATTGTTCATTTTAATAACATTCCCACCCAGGTAAGGCTTCTGCTCAATCAGTATAACTTCCTTTCCAACCTCCGCTATTTCAACTGCAGTTGTTATTCCGCTGATACCACCACCGACAACTAAAGTGGGTTTGTTATGTGGGATTGATATACTACTCGCCTTACTCAACTTTCCTCCTAATCATCTCCCAATCACCGGTATCAGGATTCCATTTACAATTGGCAAAGCATTTCCAATCCTCTTTCATTTCAGGGTAATCGGTACGGAAATAGTACCCCGGCCACCTTGTTTCTTCCCTGAAAAGGATGGTTCTTATATGTGATTCTGCCTGCCACATCCGGTGAATATTCTCCCAGCAGCGCATCAGTTCGTTCAGGTCGGATGCCGCAAGTTTTTCAGCATCTTCTTTCATATATTGCAGGAACTCAAGACCTTTGTCAAGTAATGGTTTCGATGTTTTAAATCCAACCGATGCACCCCCTGCATATTCGTCCATAATCTTTTGCAGGCGAAACATGAACATTTTCGGTTTAATGTAGTTCGGATTTACATCTTCATCATTCGCATAATCTTTATGCTCTTCAAATGTAGCTAAAGGCTGCAATATTTTTTCTTTTATTTCCTGAACTTTTGTCTCATCAACAGAAACAGTTTCAGGGTTATCCAGGCAAAAAGCAAGAGCTGCCTTTGCTGCAATTCTGCCTTCGGTAAATGAACCCGAAGAGAACTTATGAGAAGAGGCTCCAGAAGCATCACCTGCAGCAAACAGTCCCCTGATAGTTGTCATATTATCATATCCCCAGAAATAATCTGAAGGAGCAAGATCTTTTGGTCCGCTTATCCATGCTCCCGAAGCTCCTGAATGTGAACTTATAAAATAAGGCTCACAGGCTGAAATTTCTGAAGGTTGTTTCTCAGGCATAATATTATGAGCAGCCCAGTTCAGTGCCTGGCTGATTGTCATATCCAGAAAATCTTCCCATGCTTCCGATTCAAGCATTTTCAATTTTCTTTTAGCTTCTTTTTCATCAGGTATTTTTGCAACAATTTCTTTTATTGCTTCATCGGTTCGCATATAAATTGGTCCGTTCCCTTCTTCCAACTCCAATAACATAAGATAATTTCTGAGATTAGCAGGTGTAGGTTTTGAAGTACCATATGGAGCCCATTTCTTAAGCTCAGCTGCTCTTGTAACCATATAATCTTCACCTTTGGCATTTGTTGCTTTCGCTTTAAACAAAAGAAACCATGCACCTACTGGTCCGTATGAATCTTTAAAACGAACAGGAACAAACCTAACCTCCTGGCATGTCATCTCAGCCCCTGCCTTAAGTGTAAAATAGGCACTTGCCCCTGAATTGAATGGTGGATACCATGATCTTCCAAGCCCTTCACCTACAGAACGGGGACGAAAAATATGAACTGCTCCACCCATAACATCAAGAACAGCCTTTGCTTTGAAAATATAAAATTTATTCTCCCTGACACTAAACCCCGCAGCACCAACACATCGATCACCTTCCATTATCGGTTCGGTAATAAATATTCTTTCAAAATACTGCCCATTTTCACCAAGTTCTTTCAGAGCATTCTTGGCGGCTTCAGATACAATACTTTTATAAGATTCACCATGTATCATAATCTGCCAGCGCCCTTCATTTACATAATTACCATCATCATCTTTCCATATCGGCAGTCCCCACTTCTCAAACAGGTGAACTGACGAATCAACATGACGGGCAATGTTGGCTACCAGGTCATCCCGGGCAATTCCCACCAGGTCGGTTTTTACATAATTAACATAATCCTCAACACTGTTTTTTTCGTCTTTTAATCCCATATACATATTGATAGCAGACAGACCCATAGCCACGGCACCACTTCTTTCCATTGCTGCTTTATCAACTAAAGTCACTTTTAGATTATTTTTCTTTGCCCAGTGAGCTGCCTCAAAAGCTGCACCACATGCAGCCATTCCCCCACCAAGAATAAGCAGGTCAG
>JAGGXD010000055.1 GCA_021163295.1 Bacteroidales bacterium | reverse complement strand
CCATAAACCCTCTTACCGCTTCTTAGTGACTCTTTTAATTCTTTACCGGTCATAATTCAATTATTTTTATATTCTTTTATTATTTGTTCAAGTCCAGAATGCCAAATCTTATTGCAGTTCTCTTTCTTTTTAGATCATCAGAACTGTCCCAAACACAGAGAAAAACACCAGGTTCTTTTTCAAGAAGTGTAGGATAGCTGTTACGATTGTTGTCGAAGTAAAAAAGTTTTGGTTTTGACCAATTTTTACCTGGTTCCTTTGTAACATAATAAAGCCCTTTTCTTACCCCTCGCTTGTCATCATTATATACATATATGTGTCTTCCTTTTTTATCTTTTCCAAAATATGCTTTTGAAGCTGTATTAAAAAGTGCTTTTTCTTCGATTGCCATCGACCATGTTTTTCCAAAGTCCTTGCTTACTGAAGAGTATGCTTGAGGAACATCGAGGGCTCTTCCCGCTTTTTCGTATTGCGCAGTTCGCATTACTATCATTAGTTCGTCAGGATTATCACCCTTGGCTATATTACCTTCGTGGATCCATACATCTGATGGCCTTGGGATGTAGCCTGCCAGTTTCCAATTTAACAAGTTTGTGCTTTCCAACACAAATTGTTCCCTATCGCCTTTCGGATCATATCTTTTTGTATTTCGATGTAAAGGGAGCAAATACTTGGTTATATCATCATCTTTAACTGTAACAATACCTGCACAAGTAATAACAGGGGAGTGGAACTCTATTGTTAATTCGACATGTTGCCATGATAATCCGCCATCGCATGAATATGCAGCACATAGTTCACTATCTTCACTATCACGGTAGTATTGAGGGCACCTCATAGCAAAACACCAAAGTATATTTTGACCTTCAGGTTTGAATAAAACAGCATTGTTGTATACGAATCTTTGGCTGCCATTAGGAAGCCTGTGGTTGAAAATAGATATTGATGAAGTCCATGTCTTCCCTCCATCTTTGGTGATTGAACAGACGATATCGCCCATATCACCTTTTCCTCTTAACTGCAGCCCGTATGCAATAACATAATAATTTTTTCTCCATTTGGCAATGAATGGTTGCCATATCTTGTTATACGGACTATTGGGAGATAGATTGTCAATTGTTACAATCTCTTTTACATCACCGGTTTCTTGTGCCCTGCTAACTTGTGCAGTGTAAAAGAAACCAATCAATAATACCAAACTAATAACTGTTGCTGATCTTTTCATAAATTTTGTTTTTATAATTTAACTTGTATTAAATATCAGACCTCGTTAACAATATTTACCGGTTTACCATTAATATACTGCATCACATTATCTACAGCAATATTCATAAGCCTTTGCCTTGCTGCTTTTGTTGCCCAGGCGATATGAGGTGTGATAAAACAGTTTTTCGCATTATACAGTGGATTATCCTTTTTTGGAGGTTCAATAGACAGAACATCCAATCCTGCTCCGGCAATTTCTTCCTTGTTCAAAGTATCTGCTAAGGCTTGCTCATCAATTAGTGGTCCGCGACTGGTATTGATCAAATATGCAGTTGATTTCATCATCTCCAATCGTTGTTTATTTATCATTTTTTTATTTTCTCCGGTCATGGGACTGTGCAAGGTCACGATATCGCTTTTTTTCAGCAAATCATCCAATGCAACCGTTTTAACCCCTTTGAGAAGCTTTTCAGGTGGATAAATATCATAAGCAAGTATCTTCATACCAAAAGCCTTTGCAATTCTCGAAGTTGCTTGACCGATCCGTCCAATTCCAATAATCCCTAATATCTTTCCCTGTAATTCCATCAAGGGAAAATCCCAATAGCAAAAATCATCACTAGCAGCCCATTTACCTTCCCTCACTGTTAGTGCATGATGGGCAACTCGATGAATCAGATTCAAAATATGGGCAAACACCATCTGGGCAACAGATTCAGTTCCATAGGATGGAACATTGGTCACTGGAATGCCCTTTTCCTTCGCGGTATTAATATCAACCACGTCATATCCTGTAGCCAATATTCCGATATATTTCATTTTGGGCAATTCATTAATTATCCGGTCAGATAAAACCGTTTTATTGGTTAACACTATATCTGCATTTTTAGCCCGTTTAACTGTCAGGTCAGATGGAGTTCTGTCGTATATCGTACAATCTCCCAGCTTCTCTAATTCTTTCCAACTCAAGTCGCCAGGACTCAATGTATATCCATCGAGTACCGTTATTTTCATAATTATCTTTTTTTCTAATTAATCTTTTATTTTATTTTAATTTAAAAGGCAGGTAACTGATCTCTTTTTGGCAAATTACCTGCGAACAACAAATTCTCAGCATGAAGATTTTCCTTCAAAAAAACCTTTTCATACTTGTTTGTATTGATATAAATAAAAATGTTCATCAATTACTTTTTAAAAATAATAAACTACAATAAATAACTTCAATATATCGATCATTAGGATTTCATAACTAAAAAGTTAATTACATAACCTGTAATAATTTCTAAATCAATACTTAAATTCTGCCCTCCATGTTTCCATATCCGCTGCTGGTTCGGCATTTTTTTCAGGAAGCCACTTTTTTAATTTTTCGATTATTTGTTTGAACTCCGGTTTGTTAGCCAAATTATACCATTCATTCGGATCTGAATTGTGATCATACAATTCTTCGCTGCCATCGGAATAATGAATATATCTCCAGCGTTTGCTACGAATCGCATGATTCCCTTTTCCATAGGTCATAATAGCGGGTTTATCCCATACCGTATTTGGATTTTTCAAAAGTGGAACAAGGCTGGTTCCTTCCAGTTCCGGTCGCGCTTTCAAACCACATAATTCGATAAGTGTTGGGTATATATCCAGAAGACTCACGGGAGTTTCACACACTTTACCTGGTTTTGTAATATTTGGAGCTACAATTATGAATGGTGTTCGGGTAGTTTTTTCCCATAAAGCGAATTTTTCCCAGTGTTGTTTTTCTCCAAGATGAAAACCATGATCAGACCATAATACTATGATTGTATTATTTTTATGTGGACTGTTATCAAGTGCATCAAGCAACCGCCCGATTTGATTATCTGCAAATGTAGCACAAGCCTGGTAAGCCTGTATAGCTTCCTTCAATTGATTATTTGCAATAATTGTTTTATAGAGAAAAGGTTTTCCTTCTTTTAATATTTGAATACCTCCAGAAGGCAGATCATCCAAATCGTTATCCAATACTTCGGGCATAGAAAGATTACTCAAAGGATACAGTTTGAAATATTTTTCCGGAGCAAACCATGGAGAATGAGGCCGGAAAATACCAAGGGCAAAGAAAAATGGTCTATTATGTTTTTCTTTCAGAAAATTTTTTGCATAATTAACTGTTTGTACATCCGGTGTTTGGTTCTCATCATTTGGCCATGGTCCCCAATCAAACGGCTGGCTGGTGGGGCTGCCCCCACGTCCTCCTACCCAGTTGGTGATGCCATTTAGCCTTTCTTCAGGATAAGTGTCTTCACGAAGCTTGAAGAAACGGTAAAATGAAGCATCATCATGGAAGGCATTGTTGTAATGATGATGATAAACCTTTCCGGCACCTTCAGCCCAGTAACCATTTGCCATAAAATGCTGAGGAAGTGTCACGGCATCCGGTAATGCTTTTCTCCAATCCGTTTTATTACCATAAACTCCGGTAGATGAAGGTTTTAATCCCGTCATAACAGCAACGCGGGAGGGATTACATGCCGGAGATGAGCAGTACGCATGATTAAAAAATATTCCCCGGTCAGCCAATCGTTCAAGATTTGGCATTTTAATTGGTCCATCATATAGGGTTATCCAATCATTAAGATCGTCAATAGCTATAAACAAAACATTCATTTTATTTTGTGATGTTTTTTTTGATTGAGCAGTACAGGAGAATATTGAGAGATATAAGATACATGACACCAAACAACTTATTGCAATCGATTTAAAGAGGTTTTTTCTTGCCATAATCAGAATTATTTATAAAATGATTTTTTTATAATGAATTATACTACAATGTTAAACGCTTATTACTAATAATAGTCGATTATATTTCATTACAATTAATAGAAACCATATTCATATGCAGTTTCATACATTGCAATGATGTTTTCAACCGGTACCTCATCCTGGAGAACGGGATGACCGGGAGACAGAATGTAACCTCCTCCCGGAGCCATGTAATCAATGACCCTTTTTGTTTCATCTTTTACATCCTGAATAGATCCATGAGTTAGAATATTTTGTACACTAATCCCTCCCCTGAGGCAGATATGATCTCCAAATTCTTTTTTTATTTCTACCGGATCCATGCTTTCCGGCTGCACGGGATCCAGTATATCAACTCCCAATTCAATAAAACGAGGTATTAGTGTTTTAATGTTTCCGCATGAGTGCAATAGAAAATATATATTATAATCATGTGCCAGGTTGATCATTTTCTTCAAACGAGGCACTACATAATTATCAAACATTTGAGGGCTGATAAGAAGATTGTTTTGCATTCCAAAATCATCGGCTAAAGCAAAAACATCTATTTTTTCTCCTGATAATTCAAAAATTCTTTTGTAATATTCATGATAGAAGTCTGTGAATTTGTCAAAGAAATAGTTAGCAATTTTCGGATTAGTAGCCATATCAATCATAAGCTTATCCATCCCTCTTAAATAAGTAATATGCTGAAAGACTGATCCACCGGTTGCCATGATGGAAAAATCATACCATTTTTCAAGTTGTTTTGATAATGCGCTAAAATCAAACCATTCGCACGAGGGCCATTTAAATTTTTTGCATTCATTTATTTCTGTTACAGATGAAAGTGGGGGAGGCTTCATGTCAAGTGTCCATCCTGCTATTGTTTTGTTTTCAAATTCCTTTATTCTCCAAAAGGAGCAAATACTTCCACCCCAATTTTCAGGAAAAAATTCATTTTCAGGACCTGCATATCTTGGGACAATTCCGGTATGAAGATCAATCCCCCGCATATCATATACATCAATATGTAATGCTTCTAAAAGATCCTTATCTGATTGAACCTGAAGGGTATTTTTAAGTTTTTTAACCACCCATTTCGTTGCATTCATATGGGCAGGAACCTTATCAGGCTCCTTATGATTTAATGCTTTTAGAACTCTCTCCTTTGATGTCATTTGTTTAATTGTTATCAATTTTAAAAAAATTCAGGTATCAATTTTTCAACATTGGGTCTTATTTTATAAGCTAATTCCATAGGTATTGATCTGTATGGCCACCTCATAAATGGTCCAACATCTGCCCAACCACCAATTATAGCCATAAAACGGTCACAAGCCGGATTGGAATATTTTTCTTTTGTAATCAAAGGCAAAATAAACCTTCTCATGAATAATTTGATCCGTTTCTCCAGTTCCAGTGCAGCTTTCATGTCAATTTTTGTAGTTTCATACCAATTTTGTGCTGCAAAAGGATTTAAACAAGCAATATTTGAATATGTTCCATTAGCACCTTTGGAGATTCCGGTTATTTCATTTGCTATTAGAGATTTCACGAATAACTAAAATTAGATTAAACTTGAATAAGTGAATTAATTCTCCCAAGAATTATCTTTACCTGTTTGGTTCAGATATTTATACATAGGCTTTTTACTACCACTTTACCAACATATTATAAAATTTTTTAATAATTCCACTGGAGAGAATTTTTGAAATATAATTCTTTGATAATTTCTTGTATCGCCACATTCATAAAGAATTCCAATATCGCCATTCTCCAACCGTGCAAGACAGGAATAGCCTGAAGGTCCCGGATTGATTAACCGGGAAATTTGCCAATTTCCCCCATCATTACTACTTGCTCTTATTGTCATACAGGTTCTGTCCTTGGCTACAGCAGGATTGGAAAATAACAACAAATTATTGCCTTGATATTTTCCATAATTAATAATGCTTGCCTGGCATCTTGATTCCACCAGTTGCCTGTCGTGCCAAATCTCTGACCAGGTTTCACCCCCGTCAGTACTTTTAGCAACTGCCCGGCAGTATTCCCCGTTATAAGAACGCATATTCATCATCAGCGTACCGTCTGTAAGTTCAACAACCTGGCTTTCATTACAGCCTGGTAGAATGGGTTTACTTCTTCTCCATGTTTTACCATGATTATCACTAATCAGTACATGGGCACCATAGGCAAAATGACCATTGGCTATGTTTCCTTCAGGATCGTCATAACTATGGTTGGCTGGAATAATTAATCTATCCTTGAATTCAATTGAATTCATCTGGATTCCAATACCTGGTCCGGTAGCATACCACCCCCAGTCAGGGTCCTTGCAAGGTTTGGTCATTTTTGCAGGTGTCGACCAGGTTATTCCGTTATCATCAGAAAAACATAAATAGGGGTTCCGTGTATCC
This sequence comes from Bacteroidales bacterium, assembly GCA_021163295.1. Classification (GTDB taxonomy): domain Bacteria; phylum Bacteroidota; class Bacteroidia; order Bacteroidales; family VadinHA17; genus JADFUQ01. The sequence goes on along the minus strand of JAGGXD010000055.1, from coordinate 13,201 downwards.
TTACTTTCCTTGCGAATAATCTGCTTTTCATGATCAGTTCCAAGGTTCCATGTCAGAAACAACCAGATCCTGCCTGTCAATTGATCAACAACAGGACATGGATTTCCACAGGTGTTCCTGGCATCATTCCAGACGATGATTTCCTCACTCCAGCTTTTGCCCATATCATTTGATCGTTTTAGAAGGATGTCAATATCTCCTGCATCACCACTTTCACGTCCTTCACAAAAGGCAAGAAGATCACCATTAGGAGCGACAATAAGTGAAGGGATTCGGTAATTATTGTAGTTTCCAGTACCCCGTTCCCATAATACTCGTTCAAAATTTTCCTGTCCCGTAACTATTTTTGGGTTAATAATTGCCATTAAAAATAATAATATAACTGATAGATAATAAAATTGATTGGTTTTCATAATTATTGGATTAATTTATTTCAAATGCTGGATTATTTTTTGGCATTTGCACATGTACTCTATCACGCCATTTTTCCAACATTCCCTGTAATTCTTTCGCTTTTTCAGGCATTTCATTTGATAGGTCCTTTTCTTCTTTCATATCATTTTTTAAATAATACAGCTCCAAACTACCATCTTCAAATGATTCAATGAGCTTCCAGTCATTATATCGAATGACACCACAAGGTCTCGCGGGATTTGGATGACCCGCTCCAATATAATTTGGGAAATGCCAATATATTGCATCTCTGCCTAAAGCTCCATTGTTGTTAAGAAGAGGCACAATACTAACGCCATCCATATGCTGTTCCGGCATAGCTGGCAAATTTGCCATTTCAAGCATGGTTGGATAAAAATCCGTACAAATGACCGGTGTATTACATTGTGAAGCGGATTTTGTTACCCCATGCCATTTAATAATGAGAGGGACCCTTATTCCTCCTTCATAAAAGTTGCCTTTATTACCACGTAATGGATAATTAGAAGTAATTCGTCCGTTACCACCGTTGTCGGATGTAAAGATAATAATTGTATTTTTGGCTAAATCTAATTCCTTTAGTTTATTTATTAGTTTCCCTAAACTTTGATCGACACTTTCAATCATGGCTGCATAAGCTGCGTTGGTATGTCCTTTTTCTTTATCTATTGTTTTTTCTTTATATTTTTTTATGATATTTTCTTTTGCCTGAATAGGTGTATGCACCGCATAGTGAGATAAATAGAGGAAAAAAGGCTGGTCCTTATTTTGTTCAATAAAGTTCAGTGCTTCTTCGGTAAGTCGATCTGTTAAGTATTCTCCAGGTTTTCCATTTGGTAGAGTATTCCATTCTATCCATGGATAATTTTTGGTCATTCTCCATCTGTTATGATATGGATAAAAATAGTTTTTGGTGGCACCATGACCGTCCCCTGCAACGTTTATATCAAATCCCTGATATTCAGGGAAGTATTCGGGTTCATCACACACATGCCATTTACCGATAGATGCTGTAGCATAACCAACTTTTTTAAGAGCCTCTGCAATTGTGATTTCTTCCAGGGGTAAATTCTTAACGTAATCAGCTCCTTTTAAAGGCGTCTTTCCACCAAGTCTTTTCCATCCTTCAATGGGTATCGCAGTGGTTATATGCAACCGGCCGGGATATTTACCGGTTAGTATGCTTGCCCTGGTAGGTGAACAAACACAACAGGTTGCATATGCATTTGTAAACTTCATGCCCTCTTCTGCAAGCCGGTCAATATTCGGGGTTTCATAGTAATCACTTCCATAGCAACCCACATCACTCCAGCCTAGATCATCTACCAGGAAAAAAATAAAATTTGGAGGTTGCTCGTCTTTTCTAAATCCAAAGAAAATAACTAAAATGATTGAAATTGCAGCAATTCCAATGGTCCAAGTAAATTTAATTTTTTTCATAACAAATTTATTTTCAATTATTTTTTCCCATCTACAAATTGTTTAGTTTCCTTATTCATCCAGGTGTACTCATGAGGATCAAAGAAAAAGGCTTCTTTCCCCGGAACGGGTGTGGCAAAAGTATCAGGAATCCATTTTCTATGTTCTTCAAGTATGGACCGGTATTTTGAATTACCAGTAAGATTATTCCACTCATAGGGATCATTTTCCCTGTCATATAGCTCCTCCTCCCCGTCTTTATACCTGATATACCTCCATTTATTGGTTCTAACAGCCATATTTCCCGTTTTAATCTCGCTCAACGCAGGCCATTTCCAATTACTTTCAGGATTCTTCAAAATTGAAGTCATATCATGGCCATCAAGCCCTTCCATAGGTAGCAATCCACATAACGATATCAAAGTAGGAAACACATTTACCATATCAACAGGATGTTTGCATATACTACCGTTTTTTGTAACATCAGGAACTCTTATAATAAAAGGTATTCTTGTAGCTTCTTCCCATAAGGTCTGTTTATGCCAGTGTTGCTTACTTCCCAGATGCCAGCCATGGTCAGACCAAAGTAATACAATAGTATTGTCAGCATACTTGCTTTTTTCTAATGCGTTTAAGACTGAACCTACCTGTGCATCAGCAAATGAGATACTTGCAAGGTATGCCTGTATGGCTTCTTTCCATTTTCCTTCTTCCCTGATTTGATGAAAATCCTTATATCCTGCCAATGCCAGTTTCTTCCCCGTTTCCGGTACATCATCCAAATCATCTTCCTTGAACCCCCCGGGGAGAACAATTTGATCAAGCGGATATTGATCGAAGTATTTTTTAGGGACATGCCATGGGAGATGAGGCCGGAAAATTCCGATAGCCAGGAAAAAAGGTTTCTGCTGTTTTCTGTTCAGAAAATTCTGAGCGAACTTAATCGCTTGAACATCGCCATAATCTTTTTCTTTCTTACCTGGTATAGGTCCCCAATCAAGCTCTGACTTGATAGGATAAATTCCATTAAGTGGCTTCCAGTCAGGATAAGGAATAATTGGCTTTCTGTATCCGTAACGAATCGCATAGCGCTCTACACTCCATTCTGCAAAGTTCCATGGATCATCAAAAACCTGGTCCTGGTACTCATCCCAACTGCATGGCGGATTATTCCCGGGAGTATGGTGAAATACTTTCCCGGCTCCTGCAGCGTAATATCCATGTTGCCGAAAATACTGAGGCAGGGAGATCATTAATGGATAATTTGGTTTCCACCACTGATTGTTATTATACAGTCCTGTTGAAGAAGGACGTTTCCCGAGGAAAAAGGCATACCGTGATGGGCAGCACACTGTTGCGGAAGTATGTGCATTTGTGAATGATATTCCCCGGGTAGCTAAACGATCCATGTTCGGGGTATGAACAGTGCCTTCATACCCACCTAAAAACCCTGTCCAGTCCTTCATATCATCCACGGTAATGATCAGAACATTGGGAGATTTATCTTCTTTTTCAGTAACACATGTGGTCTGCAGAAATACCACTGCTGACAATAAGAGAACAATCTTCAATAATTTCATGGTTTTGCTTTTCGAATTCTCAAAAAATGGTAATTAATATAATTTCCCTCACCTTTTTCCCAAAGAGTGTTCGTTTTATCTCCAACAGTTTGTGTATATAAGGCTAAACATAAAAATGATATTAGTCCAATTAATGTAATTCTTCGTATCATAATTTAAAAGTTTTAAGTTTTTTTCTATTTATTCCTTTCTTATTCATTAATGAATAAATTACCAGATGGTCAATATTTTCTTTCGGTTTTGAAAAGAGGCTTGCTAAAAGTCCAAGTATTACACAAGAGATTACTCCGGTTGCAGTATAAAGCAACAAATGAACTGGCTGGTACAAACTAACAAAATACTGAACTATTGCGCTTCCGACAATTCCTACAAGAGCCCCGAAGCTATTAGCTCTTCGTGAAAAAATTCCAAGGACAAATACACCGCCTAAACCACCGATAATTAATCCCAGAACTTTTTGAAACTCATCCCATAGCGACTTAATTTCCATATTTGCGAGCATAACAGCGAAGAGAACACCAAATAAGCCCATAAAGAATGTAGCTACCCTTGCTATAGCCAGACTGTTTCCATGTTTGGTAATGTTAAGCCTTTTATGGATATCGGTGAAATAAGCTGTTGCTCCTGAGTTTATACTACTACTTAACGTTGACATTGCAGCAGCTAAAATTCCTGAGATTAATAAACCCGAGATACCTGCAGGAAGATTATTAAAAATATACCATGGAAAAATTGCGTCACCCTCTGTCAAATTAAGATTCATCTGTGTAGGGAAATTCTTATAAAACACATACAGGGCCGTTCCGATAAAAAAGAATATTAAAGTTGCCGGAATAGTTAAAACAGCGTTTAACAATACACTTTTATTTGTTTCTTTTCTGGTTTTTTGAGTCATATATCTTTGTACCATGGTTTGATCGGTGCAGTATACAATGAATTGAGCAAAAAAACCTCCCACAAGAACTACTAAGAAAGTTGGATTTTTTAGGTCAAAAGCCAGATCAAATATTCTAAGCTTATTATCGTTAACTGCCTCATGCCAGATATTTGAAAATCCATTATCAAAAGAAAATGATATAAGAAGTATACAAAAGATTGCACCTCCTAATAAAACTACCACCTGCAGGGCATCTGTCCAGATTACAGCCTCAATGCCACCTATTATTGTATATAACATGCTTATTATCCCCACTGCTAAAATACATGTCATTATATCAATTCCGGTTGCAACATTCAAAGCAATTGAAGGCAGATATAAAACGATACCAATTCTGCCTATATGAAAAAGAATAAAAGAAATACTACCGAGAAGCCTGATAAATACATTAAACCTTTTTTCAAGATATTCGTAAGCTGTTACTACATTCAAACGCCTGTAAAATGGTATGAAAAAATAAATTACCACTGGAGCTATTAGCAGGATACCGACATTTAAGAATATATATCCCCAGTCGGTAGCAAAACTTTTTGCCGGTATTGCAATGAAAGTTATTGCGCTCAAGGCAGTACCAAAAAGGCTCAGACCGGTAACCCACCATGGTATCCTTTTTCCTCCCTTAAAATAATCAAAAGTTGATTTTTGCCTTTTTGAAAAGTAAAACCCAATACCAATAAGAATGAGAAAATAAGAAATAAGAACAATAGTATTTACTATTCCGAATTTCTTTTTCTTAGTTTCAAGATTAATTTTCCAGACTTTGGGTGTTCTGACCCCCGGTTTGATTTCGCCACCTGGTAAAATAATATTTTTCCCCCATTGTACTAATGATGTGGTAACTGGTGATTTGAATGGCATTTCACCAATTTTAAATACTTGTTTTGTTATGGTATTAAATGCAAGAATATCTGTGCTGAAACCAGGATGATAAATAAACAAGGAATCTATTTCCCTTTGAAGTATTTCAATTTTACCTGAATTATTGTTGTCTCCCGATGCTTTGAGAAACGTAAGTTCACGGGTTAATTTTTCCCGGCAGGCATTCACAATACCATCGCTTCCTCCTAAGAAAATGACATGATTTACTCCTGAAGAAAAAGCAGTTCCTGCCATTACCGGAAAAAGATGCAGACTATCATTGCTTATTATTGTCCATTTATTTAACCTTGGATTAAAGCAATAGGCGTCTTGCAGGATTTCTACATCATCATCAGGACTGTAATTTCTTCCACTGAACATGTAAAAACAGTTGTCAACCCCGTTACTTTGATTTGCAGAAACAGCAAAACCCCTTGCTTCTCCGTGCCAGGATGGAAGAATCTCCCAGTCGAAAGAATCAGAATTTATATTTTTCAAATCCAGACGAAAAAAATGTTTTGTTGCTGTTGGAGAACTCATGTTTTCCTGGCCGCCTGCTATATAGATGGCATCATTCACAATGCAGCCGGTCATGTTTGCCAGGGGAACCGGTAATGAAGGATAGTCTATAATGTTTATCTCTTGTTCTTCTTTGATCCATGAAATTAAATACGTTCTGTTTGAACATGAATCTGCATTGCAGCCACCGATTATTACAATTCCATCGTCTGTTGACACAGAGACTCCGTAAGCTAAGGCTTCCGGAAGCTTAAATATTTTATCCAGCCAGTAAAAACCATCATCATTTTTATGTTTCAATACATAAATATCTTCCCACCATTTTTTCGAACCCCCTTTCCATGGAGGATCATCCGGGAAATTTGCACCACCGGCAAATATCATAACATCATTATGGACTCCTGCGAATCCACCTGCCAAACCTAATTGAGGCATATCCGATTTGCTGGAGGGCAGATCAGGGAGTTGTTCGAACTTGAATTCTGTGGAATCCGGATTGCTGAAAGATGGTAATATAAATATGGTAAGTAATACAAGAAATATGGTGCATTTTCTCAGATACCCTGAATTAATTCGAATCATTTGACCTTTTGTTGAAAATAATTTTATTGATTATAAGCTATTATATATATGCTATTATATATATTATAATTTTTATCAATCTTCTCTAACCTGAAAAATTCATTAATTCTATGAATTTTTCTGCTGACGTAGGAAAAATCAATAGTTGAGAAACTTCAACTATTGATTTTCCCCAGTCAGGGTTAGCCTGCACTATTCATAAATATTGAAAAATGAAAATATTTATGAATACGTCAGGCTAAAGTAAAAACTTTATAATTTATTTTATCATACATGCCGATATAACCACTTTCAAAAAGTGCATTTAATTTAAAGGACTTACTTTATTTTATAATATATCCTGCTAAGCATAATAAGAAAGCAATACATGTTAATAGTTTAATGTTTTTATATTGGATAGGTGTTTTTGTAAATAAAAACAACGGCAGCTTTACAATAAAGCTGCCGTTGTTTAAAAAAATTCTAATAACCCGGTGTTTGAGTTATTAAAGAATTAACATCTATGACAGTTTGATTTATCGGGAAGAGGAGTGGATACCCATCCTTTCCGTTTAGATTTGTAACTTCCTGGTAGATATTTATCGTACCTCCTTCATGAAAACGGACCAAATCCCACCAACGTTTCAACTCACAGTTAAGTTCACGCCAGCGTTCGTTAAGAATTTCCATTTCAACACTTTGTTTATCAGTTGCACCGGTGTAATCACCTATTCCTGCCCTGTTCCTGGTTTTGTTCAGTTCTATTATAGCATCAGCTATTTGATCTTTAGCAGCCAATGCTTCAGCTTTTAACAGAACGATATCACCAAATCGATACATAGGCTGATCGTCATCATAAAAGCGATCATCTTCATCTGTCCACCATGTTCCGCGGAATTTATTAAAAACTGTTATAAGGGTATCGGGAATTAATGTTACCGGGTCGGTATATATGGCATGAATTATAGTTACATCCTCTCTGGCATCACCTGGTTCTTGTTTAAAAAGAGTTCTAAGCTTAGTACTTGGTTCATAAACTGCCCTTGCACGATTGGCTTTAGTCATATTCATATCCCAATAATTATCAGCTTGTGTAATATTATCTCCCCTGGTAGCCAGTCTTTTACCATATTGACTGCTTTGCTCATCTCTGTCGAAATAGATTGAGAAGATAATTTCATCATTCTTTTTATTTGTCGTGCTGAATATGTCACTAAACACAGGCAGAAGTGATACTCCAGATGCTTCAACCTGAGCAATGGCACTAAGAGCTGCATCAATATCTGTGGTTCCTCCATCCAGTACTTTTGCTGTCCAAAGTTTTACATCTGCTAACAATGCATAAACAGCAGGTTTCGACATTCTGTTTTTATCCACGTAATTATCCTCGGGAAAAAGGGATATTGACTGATTGATATCAGAATTGACCTGTACAAATACCTCGTTAACTGAAGATCTGCCTTTCAGTTCAACATCAGCATTTTGAGTAGGTTCGAGTATTAATGGAACTCCCCCCCATACCTTAGCCATCCTAAAATATTGCAAAGCTCTTATTCCATATGCTTCAGCTTTAATCCGATTTTTATCTTCCTGATTTGAGAAATCAATAGATTCAATTTCTAACAGTAACCGGTTCAAATGATAAATAAGATTATAATCACCGGACCAGCTTGGAGCATTATCAGGAAGTAAGGCATTAGCCCAGGCGTTAGTTGTAGGACCAATATACCCCGGATCGAATGTATCCCCACGATCTTCACCATATAAAGTAGTATTTGTGATATCTCTTAATTTATCATAAATACCTATAAGGTACGATTCAGCGTCACTTGATGTATTCCAGAAACTTTCTGAAGTAATTGATGATAGTGGTTTAACATCAAGTTCTTTAGTACATCCTGTATAAATAAGTACTAATGGTATAACGAATTGAATTATTCTTTTTGTCTTCATTTTTTACAGATTTTATAGTTAAAATGATACTTTGATACCAAACCTGTATTGTCTCGGTCTGGGATATTGTCCATATTCTGCGCCGGAACCATAACTATTACGTCCGGTTGAAGTATGTTCAGGAGACAAGCCGTCAAAAGCTGTAATATATCCAAGGTTATAAGCTCCCACATTAAGAGAAATGTTTTCCATAGATAATTTTTGTGCGATCTTCTTAGGTAAATTATATGCGAGAGAGATTTCCCGGAAAGCAAGATAATCTCCTTTAGAAATATATTGAGATACATCCGAGTTATAACCATAATTTACACCTATTGATGAATATGTTTGCCTGACATGGTTTCGTTTTCCATTATCCCAGTCTGAAACAGCACTATAGCGAGGATATTTAGCATCATCGCCTGATTGCCACCATACATCACCATTTACAACATCCTCAAGTGTCATTACCCTGTTTCGTGCATTACCGTTAGCACGTGCACGCCAAGCATTATTAATTACATGCCCCATGGCAAAGTCCATTACTACTCTTGCGGTAAATCCCTTGTAAGAAAAGGTGTTAACAATACCACCCATTTTATCAGGTATGGCATATCCCATAAAAATACAATCACGATTATCAATAGTATCATTTCCGTCGAGGTCTTCCCATATTGCATCACCTGCAACTTTTTGTTCATCTGCAGGTTTAGCTAACCAGTAACCAGAAACCTTAGTATCATAAGGAGCAGCAGCTGCTTCTGCATCAGTATCGTAAATACCAATCATGTTAAAAGCCCAAATACCACTTATTCGTTCACCTTCAGCCATTCCTCCAACTTTTGTGTATTCACCTTTTTCCTTATCGTAGATAATTCCACCACTTATACGGTTCTTATCTTCACCGTTTTCTGGCAGATTAACTACTACTAATCGGTTTAGAGAGAAGTTTACGTCAAGATTCCAACTAAAATTTCCCTTTTTAACTAGTTGGGTTCTTAATTCTACTTCGAAACCGCGATTACGGAGTGAGCCATAATTAGATCTGATAGAAGAAAATCCTGTCTGAACAGCGAGAGGAATGTTAACAAGTCGATCTTTTGTGAGTTTTTCATACACATCAAAAGCAAGATTCAATCTGTTACTAAGAATTCCTATATCAAACCCGGCATCTGCTGTCCTTGTAGTTTCCCATACGAGAGCATTATTAGCCAGTTTGGTGTTAAGAATACCAGGATTCCAGGTATAATTGTAACTTGGAGCATAATTACCCTGAGTATCTGAAATAGTTAGCAGGTTATTACCGGCTTCACCCCAGCTTGCACGAAATTTGAATGTAGAAATTGGTGCGAATGTCCAGAAGTCTTCCTTATGAATATTCCAGCCTGCAGATATTCCGGGAAAGAATCCCCACTTTTTTGTCTCTGCAAATTTTGATGAACCATCTCTTCTTGCACTTAAACTCAACATATATTTTCCATCAAAATCATAATTCACACGTCCGAAGTATGAAACCAGAATATCTTCATTGATGCTGCTTGTAGTACGTTCGTCTTCTGTATTAGAAGCATTTAATGTGAAAATATTATCGGTGGGCGCGTTTTTCCCATCACCGGACAGATTATAAAAATAATTATTTGTATAGTTTGTTCCTAATAATGCATCAATATTATGATGTGAACCGATTGTTTTGTTATAAGTTAACAGACCATCAAACATTGCCTGTCTATTCATATTATGATCTGACGACATATTTCTGGTTTTATCAAAATCATGCCATTCCTCAAAATAGTTAAAAAAATACTCATACAAGTAAACAGACCCTGAAGGCTTGAAATGTAATCCTTCTAATATTTCCCAATCGGCTCCCATACGGAGTGTTATCCGGTTCTTAGTACTTTCAAAATTTTCATATTCAAGTTCGTGTAGAATACTACGTGGTGAACCTTTACCTTCCCCGATTGCCGGTGTTCCATCATCATAATATAAACGAGTAGTATGTGGCAACCTGGATGATCTGTTAAGGGTACCCCATTCATCTCGTGGTCCTTCATAGTTAGAATTTTGATATGATGCACCTGCATTAAGATGTAAGTTATCCAGAACTTCATAATCGGTATTTAACAGGAAACTTGATCTTTTATAGTAAGTTCCGTTTACTATGCCTGGTTGATTTACATAACCAACACTACTAAAGATATTTGCTTTTTCTGTTCCACCAGAAAAACTCAGATTAACATCATTCATTAATGAAGGTTGAAACATAACATCTTCTATATAATTATTATCCAGGAAAATAAGGGTTCTGCCTGTTATAGGATCCGTCATTGTCTGATAACCTTCATTGTTAAGTTTGTCATCAACATAAGCTTGTCCTTCTGCGGCTACCAAATCATCAAGGAACTCAACTGTATAGCGAGAATTCCCATAACCTCCTCCATGAGATTTATTAGTGATAGTACCGGTGGAGTATGGATAGGATCCACCTGTCAGTCTTGAATCAGAACTCGTATGGTCAAGATTGAGTGCAGCAGCTTTACGGCTTGCCCATATATAATCCTCTGCTGATGAAAAGGGATAGAATTTTGCCATATGCTCAGACTGTGTATTATATCTGATAGTGAATTCACCTTTGCCTCTTGTTAGTCCGCCTTTTTTTGTTGTGATAAGTATAATCCCATTTGCGCCACGTGCACCATAAATATTAGTGGAAGCAGCGTCTTTGAGAACCTGAATTGACTCAATATCATCTGCGTTCAGATCATCCATATTTGAACGTATAACTCCGTCAATTACATACAGAGGATTATCATTATTTGGAGTTGTTGTACTTCCTCCTCTAATAATTACATTTGCTCCGGATCCCGGCATTCCAGAGGCTACCTGTACTTCCACTCCGGCTGCTTTTCCTTGTAAGGCTTGTATTGCATTTATTGAAGGAATATTTTCAACTTCCTCAAGCTTTACTTTGGATATTGAACTGGTAATAGTTGCTCGTGATTGTTTGCCATATCCAATTGCAATAACCTCTTCCAAACCTATTGCAGATTGAATTAATACAATGTCAATAATGGTTCGATTACCAATTGAAACCTCTTGTGTTTCCATCCCAACAAATGAAATGATTAAAACAGCTCCTTGTTCGACGGAGATAGTATAATTTCCATCGACATTAGTTATAGTACCATTTGTAGTACCTTTTTCCAGAATATTTACTCCCGGGAGGGAAGTGTTGCTCTCATCCTTTACTGTACCGGTAATTGTAACTTTATCCTGTATGATTTCACTTTTGGATATAGTACCAGCAGCAAAAGTTCTTAGCGACATTAAACTGATGATTATCAGTGTTACTGCCGCATAAAAAAACAGTTTAAATTTGTTCTTTTTCATAAAATAAATTTAATTTGGTTTTACATTTGTTCATTTTATTTTTTTCATAAGTTTTGTAAAGTCTTGAAGTAATACTACTTCAGCTTTTGTAAAATACACATTAAAGGTTCTTTTCATAAGCATTTAGTTTTAGATTAAACATTAGGGTTATTTGTTTTTTTATTATATTGTTATGCTGAGTAAAAAAATAATTCCGGGGTGGATATTCAACACCACGTTGATGATAGTTAATTAAACTAAACTTAACCCTAAAATTTCCGTTCATTAAATGAGTGCATTAATAACCTATTATGCAAATCAAAAACATGTTATAGCACCCCGGAATTAATTTCATATTCAAATAATTTATTGTATTATAAATATTCAGATATTTTAAAAAAGTTAATTTGCTCAAGATCTTTTCTTAATTGATTGATTTCAGAGGGTGACAAATTCCCGAGAGGTAAACGACATGGTCCGCAATTTATTCCAATAAGATTCATGATTGCCTTACCGCAAACAACGCCTCCTCCATATTTATTAAGAATAGTAACCAGTTTGACGGACAATTGCTGCATTTTACGGGCTTCTTCCAGGCCCCCATTTTTAAAAGCTTCCCATAGTTTGTGATAAACAGGTGAAAAATAATTATAGGTACTGCCAACAGCAGCTTTTGCCCCTAAGGTTAATCCGCATAAAAGTGTTTCGTCATAGCCATGGAGTATATTAAATTTCTCATTCTTAACCATTAGACACTGGTTGAATTCCATCAGGTCATTATGAGTAAATTTTACTCCTGCAAAGTTTGGTATCTTAACCGAAACCTTTGTAAGCAATTCGGGTATTGAAAGGGAAACACCTGACATGGATGGCATGTGATAATAATAAACAGGCAAATCAGGTGCCAATTCTGCCACTTTTGATATAAATTCGATCAATACATCAACTGTTGCCGGTTTAAAGAAATTTGGTCCCATAAGAGCAATGGCATACGCACCATTTTCTTTTGCATGTTTGGCTAAACTTTTACAGACTTCTAAACTCGGACTACCAACATGGACTATGATTCTGAAATTATCTGTTGCTGTTTTTACCCATTCTTCGGCTATCTTTTTTCGTTCATCAATGGTCATCGATATGCCTTCTCCGGTTGTACCGTTTATGAATGCGCCGTTAATTTTATTATTTTTTAAAAAAACAGCATACTCTTCAATGAGATTAGGATTAATATTTCCATCCTTATGCATTGGAGTAAAAGGTGCTACAATTATTCCTTGTAATTTATTGAAATTCATTTAAGTATAATTTTAAATTATTTATTGTTGTTTAAAATTTGTTTATTCACTTTAATGTAATATGAATTAAATATCTTATAACTTAGGTGAGCTAATTAATTTGCTTTTTTCAATTGAATTAAATTCATATATAATGCTACATGTTTTCCTATTGCTTTTCTATATTCATCCAGATCACCTGCTTTTAACAGTTCAAGAAGGTCTTTATGTGATATAAGTTCATTTCTGCTTGTTGTTTTTATAAACGGATTAAAAAAATCATTAAAATTTTCGTTTATAAAATCATATATAGGTCTTAT
>JAGGXD010000269.1 GCA_021163295.1 Bacteroidales bacterium | reverse complement strand
TTGAGGTTTGAGGTTTGAGGTTTGAGGTTTGAGGTTTTAGGTTTGAGGTTTGAGGTTTGAGGTTTGAGGTTTGAGGTTTGAGGTTTGAGGTTTGAGGTTTGAGGTTTGAGGTTTGAGATTTTAATCATTTATACAGATAATATTTTTTCGACAACTTTCTAAAGTTTTCTACATCTTTATTTATAATTGGTTCGATATCGGAATATTTATAATTCTTAAAAAAAGTCTCTCTAATTTTTGATGAACCCGTCACTTTATCAAACATATTATGCCTCGTTGTTGATAACCCATATACATCTATATCGGGATAAATAGCATGATGTACATCCATAAACATAAATTGTAAACCCATCAGGTTAAATTTATCCGCATCAATAATATGTATCTGCACACCTTTCATCACTTTCTTTGCCCACTTTCCATAATAAGGTTTAAATACAACAGGGCGGAAAATCACACCTCTCAAACCAAGACCATTCATTGCATCTGCCAGCTTAAAAGGATCAATCCATTCGGCGGCATATATTTGAAAAGGAAGTGTATAACCAACACCTTCGGTAAATACTCCCAGTTCACCCATAACTCCTGTTGCAACATAATATTGAGCAGAATAAGCATGTGGAATATGAGGTGACGAAAGAACCCATTCCAGTCCGGTATCTTCAAATTTCATTTTCCTCTTCCAGCCTTTCATTTGCACAACAGTTAATTTACATGATTTCTTGCCTGCCAGTAATTTTTCATTGTTTAATAAATTTGCCAGTTCACCACAGGTCAATCCATAAACATAAGGAATTGGGAAAGCGCTGACCATTGAATAATATCCCTTCTCTACAACAGCTCCTTCAATTTTCTTTCCTCCTAACGGATTTGGTCTGTCAAGTACTATAAATTCGACATTATTCTCTGCAGCAGCATCCATTGCATAACCCATAGTACTGATAAAAGTATATGACCGGCATCCTATATCCTGAATATCATAAACAAGAACATCAATATCCTTGAGCATTTCAGGCGTAGGTTTCCGGGTTTTGCCATATAATGAATAAACCGGCAGCCCGGTTTTTTTATCGGTATTAAACCCAACATGTTCACCTGCTGAGTAATCACCACGAACTCCATGTTCCGGACCATACAGTGCAACAAGATTTACTGTCGGAGTTTCATGCAGAATATCAATTGTTGATCTTAGCTTTGAATCAACACCCGTTGCATTGGTTATTAACCCGACTCTTTTTCCCCGCAGAATATCAAAACCGTTTGATACCAAAACCTCAAGTCCGGTTTTTACCTTTGGCTGGGATTTAATATCCGTCACAAATAAAACTCCCGGTAATAATAATAGAAACAATATTTTCTTAACCATAGTATAAGTGTTTTATAATTAACCTTAGCTCTTAGCTCTTTTTCTTCCCGAAAGACGGATCGATTTTAATAAACCACAGAGCTACAAAACTCGGGATTGTACAAATAATAACATAAATAAAGAAATGCTGATAACCCAGAAACTCCTGTATCGCTCCACTGATCATTCCCGGTATCATCATCCCCAGTGCCATAAATCCCGTAGCAATAGCAAAATGTGCTGTTTTATACTCTCCCTGTCCGGCGATATACAACATATAAAGCATATAACCTGTAAATCCAAATCCGTAACCAAATTGCTCAACTGCAATACAAGCGTTAACAACAATCAGATTATCCGGAAGCACATGAGACAGGAAAATATAAACTACATTTGGAATATTAATACTTACTGCCATCCACCATATCCATTTTTTCAATCCATGTTTTGAGGCAAGGATACCACCCAATATTCCCCCAACCATTAATGCTATAAGACCAACTGTACCATAAGCAAAACCTTTCTCGGTTAATGATAATGCCATTCCCCCGTTTTCGCTTGAATCGAGTAAAAAAGGAGAGGCCATTTTTGTAAGTTGTGATTCTGAAAAGCGGTAAAGCAATAGAAAAATTACAGAAGGCACTATTCCTTCCTTCTTAAAAAAAGTTGCAAATACATGGAAATAAGAACCTTCCTGTTTTTTATTTTTCCTGTTATCTGATTCCGGAGAAGGAAGGATGTATTTATGATAAAGACTAAGCAACAGGAATAGCAATCCCAAAAACGCAATTGAGACTGACCAGCTAAACGGGACATCCCCCGCTTTTGCATCAAACCTGGCACTTGCGGTTTCTTTAAGATTTGGTTTTACTTTAATAACTGCTTTTCTTGGAACGTTCCAGTTATTTTTATCAAATTCAAATAATCCGTTACTTGCTAAAAATATATCCTTACTCCCCTTTTTCTGACCGAAAGTCATTTTGACAACCTCATCATCTTCAGGCGGTGCAGACAGAGCAAAAAAGATAACTACAGAATCACAAGGATTAGCATCTGCTTCATCAAAAAGCGGCACTTTAACCTCCCCGGGGAAAACAAGAATTACCGGTTTGTCTTCTCCTTCAACAATTTCAATATCCTCTTTGTGGAAGGTCTCTGTAATTTTCGATTGCGAAACTGCGCTGATATTAACATGCAAGGTATCTAACCCTGTATTATCCAATATTAAACCGGTAATAATAACTAACAGGCCCAGACCTGCAATCATTGCCAGCCTGTAGAAAGTGGCACGAATTCCTGTAAAAAAAGCCTGTTTATGTTCATCCAGGGCAAGCATATAGAATCCATCTGCAGCAATATCATGAGTTGATGAAACAAATGCCATCACCCATAGAAACATTAACGTAATGGGAAACCACCAGGGCAGGTGTAAGGCAAATGATACTCCAAAAAATGCGAATGCCAATGCCAACTGCATCCATACTATCCATTTTCGCTTTGTTGAATAAATATCTACAAACGGACTCCAGAATGGCTTAATCACCCAAGGCAGATATAGAATACTTGTCCAGAATGCGAGAGATGCATTTGAAACACCCAGCGTTTTATACATGTCACTGGCAACAAACATTACAATTATATATGGAATACCTTCAGCGAAATATAGGGATGGTATCCACGACCAGGGGTTACGATTGGATTTGCTTTTTGAACTCATGTTTTGGTTTTGTTTCGTGTTACGAGTTAAGGGTTGCTGATTGCTTAAATACCGTTGACCTTTTTGTTAATATATTTTCTTCAATTTTGAACCGGGATAATAATGATACACTATTTTATCTGTTTTATAGCCGTTTAATGCCATGCCCAATGCACCTATCTGGCATAATCCGGCACCATGTCCCCAACCGGCTCCTTTAAAAATAAACTCATCAGGATAATCTGACCCTTCCGATTTTATCTCTTCAATAATAATTGCTGAACTAAATAAGAAACCCTTATGAAGAATACGACGGACTTCATAATCCTTCTCAATAATAACAGACTGCGGATTATTGTTACTATCAATGTATTTGATTTCAAGTTCCAGCATTCTGCCGCTTCCTGCTCTTTTCATCGGGATAAGTGAAAATACAGCTTTTAGATTTAGTTTAAGCTTTTTATTTATGTTTTCAACAAGTTCCTGCTGTGAAGTTTTTATTGTCCAGCGAAAATATTTTCCTTCTTCATCAACATTACCAAGGTATTTCTTAAGCTGACTTTCCGGGATATAATGAGGACTGCAAAAAGTGCTTGGCATGCTGTTCACCCATTTTTTCATTTCCTGTTCTTTTGTCAGGTCAATATCAATTATTTCTTTAGCATCAGGGATGTTTTGCATATAAGGTAAAGGCGTATCTTCCCAGAGATTCTCAAATTTCTCCATTACACCCCCACATGATTTTGAATAACGGGCATCGCAAATTTTACCGCCATACATTAAAACCTGCCCCAGTGTGTTCATTGCTCCTGCTTTTGACTGAGATGTTAAATTATTTATTCCCTGATATCTCTGACAACAATCATCATTACAAACATCAAAACCAAGACTAACATGTTTTTGTTCAACATTGGCAAGCATCCATGATCTGGCTACTATTGTCTGAGCTTCGATGAATGCCTCGGGGCATTCAGCACTCATTTCAGATGTAGCCACACAAGCAAGATAAAATTCCAGTGGCAATTCATTCACTAGTAACAGTGAATTGTCAACAACGTTGATTTCAAGGGTATAAGGCATTTTTACACTAATTTGTTTTGCCCAGTGAAAACCCCGTCCGGCGATAACCGGTTCTGCTAAAATATAACCGGAATCATTATTTTGAATAAACTTCAGGTTTGAAACAGCCCCAACTCCTTTTAGCCCTTTAAGTTCAATCCCTGATTTTTTCACAGAAATTTCAATTTCTTTGCCAAATACCGGAACAGTCTGAGAATTATTTATCAAAATTGATGTAGAGTGTAAATCTGAAATCTCAAGAGAAAGAGCGTTTTGCTTGTCTTCAGGCAGGATTATACCAACCCGCAATAATGGTTCTTTATCTGGTATAATTCCAGGTATTAGCATAAACTATTTTTTTTATTGGTGAGCCATGCATCAACACCTGCTCCTATTACAGGTGCTTCCCTCAATTTTGAAATTGCAATAAATTCTTTCCTGAATCTTCCATTTTGCAAGTATTTCTTTTTAAGCCGCTTTTCGCTATTCTTATTGAATAATTCCGATAATCTTTCTATAATCCTGCTCCACAACAAGGGAGTTTGTTTTGAATCATCAAGCAAATCGCCAAGACGTTGTCCGATAATTATACGATCTAAAAGTACACCTCTGTATTTATGATCCTTTTCGGTTAAATTCCTGGCAGGATTAACAAACGAAAAGAGTCCTGACCAGCCTGAATATATTGTTGTAATACGCTCATATATTAATGTGGCGATATATATGCTGACATCATTAATTGTATCAACCGCAGCTTTATCACCTGATAAAGCTTTTTCGAGAATTTGTGGCGGATAAATATGGTTAATATTTAACTCTTCAACAGTAATATTGCTATAACGGCTATAAATAAATTGTATCCCAGCTGCAGAGGCATATCGTTCAAAAGATATTCTCTTATCGCATTGCATCTCCCAGGCTTTGGCAATCCAGCTTTTTGTCTGATCGAATGGGATAAGCTCCCCTTTTAGTTTTAATGCATCAGCAACACCGGTTCCTCCTCCCAGGTAATAAGCATTTTGCACATCCCTGAATAATCCGTCTGCCGAATATTCCTCGCCCAAACCACAATAATCCGCATCGCTGCCAATATGAGCAATAGGAGAAACCAGAGTCAGGTTTTTCTCACTAATCTTCGATTCAATATAGTCAGAGAATTCCGGCATACGCGGACCATTTGCCAGAGCAGAGATTCCGCGTTTGTCAGCAGTTTTTAAACCCGGCATTCCTATTCCGATAAGAGCATTTTTTCTTGAAAATTTTTTCAACAACCCGGTAATTACATCAGCCGCAGTTTTCATATACACCTCTCCCTGTTTCTTTTCCTCATTAGTCAGATGAATCTCTTTATTCATCTCATCCAGCTGAGTTTTTATATCAACAGGAGTATAACCGGGGTTAAAATCGGGGTAGTCGGAATATTTCTTCTGCAGATTAATATCAGATAATTGAAACAGCTTTGTTTGTTCCTGGTAATTAATTACCCAGCCGCTTACTTTTGTGGCTCCACCATCTATTCCTATTAAAAGTACATCTTTCAAAATAATTGATTAAAATTTAAATTGCCAAGGAGCTATGTTCTACTTTGCCCTGAAAGGGCATAAGCAGCAGCACAGGGCAACGCCCTGTGTACATTGGATAACAAAAGTATAAGCCCTGAAAGGGCGAAAGCCTAATCCCACACATAACGCTCATCGTATTCAACTTTGTATTTTTTTAGAAAAGCCCTGAACTCATCCTGGAAACTCTTATGCTTATGATGTTTATCTTGTTCTTGTATATAATCAATGACCTTATCGGTTTCTGTAGGATTTATTGAAAAAATGCCATACCCATCCTGCCAGTAAAAATTGGAATATGATTGCCCTTTTGTTTTGACCCATTTTGATGATCGCTTTTTTATTTCTTCTAGTAATTTCATCTGGGCAACTTTACGAGAAAGAATACACAATACATGTATGTGGTTCTTATGTCCTCCTACCTTGACAGAATTACATTCTAATCCTTTACAAATACCACCTATATATTCATACAATGAGGCTTCAATGCTATCATCAATCAGGTTTTGTCGGTTTTTGGTGCTAAATGTTATATGTACATAAACTTTTGATAATGATTGTGGCATAGTTTTTTGCTTGCGCCCTTTCAGGGCTAATTCGTATTATTCGCCTTATACATAGGGCGTTGCCCTATGCTATTGCTAGTGCCCCTTTGGGGCTGTCTTATAAAATTCCTATTGTTTTGTAAATGTATATTTGCTGTATATTTCATAACAGTGCCGTCTAAAATGTCTATTCCGTGTTAAATGCAATCCGTCTTAAAATTATTTCCTTCCTCATATCATCTTTTGCTTCATCATTCCGATCAATAACTTCCTGGTTAATTGCATGATCCGTTCCGCCTGAATGGCGAATAACTTCATACACCGGGTCATATATCCTTCCTATTCTATAGTATTCAGCAATTTTATTCACCATTTCATAATCCTCACCGTAATTCCGTGCATAAGCATCATCATTGATCCCGAAATACCCCATTTCTTTAATAATATGAATTGGGATTGAGCGTGGAGCTCCGGCTCCATTAATACGCAGCAGATTATTTCTTCCATTATCTTCAGTCCACTCATCATGTGTTACTACCGGAATATCCTTCATTCGTGACAACGACCCATCATCACCTTTTTCCCAGACTTCGTATGAACCGATAACCATTCCAATATCCCCGGATGAATTGAAACAGGCAATTATTTTCTCTGCTGCATCAGGTTTCAGGCGATCATCCGAATCAAGCTGCACGTAATATTTCCCACGTGCCTGATTTACTCCCAAATTTAAGCAGAAACCTATACTATTAATATCCACAACAACAAGACAAACTTCAGGCTTCCCGGGATCATAAAGTTCGCCACCTTTCATATATCTCTTCACTTCTGGTATTGTAGGGTCATTATCACCGCCATTAACTACTATAATTGCCTCAATATCCTGAACAGATTGAGCCTGGATACTTTCGATTGCTGTACCTATAAATTCAGGTCTGAATCCAACAGGGATTATTACGGAAGCTGCAAGAATTGAAACATCGTCATACTCAGATTTCGCGGTATTAAATTTCCCCGGTTTTAGATATGCATTTATTCGTTTCAAATGATTTGTAACTATTTCCTCTGCTTCAACCTGTACATCTTTCCCTGCCATAAGATAATCAAAAACATTTGCTTTTTTTCCCGAGGCAACTACTCTATAATAGGAGCCGTTAAATTTGTTTGAGATTCTGGTAAGTTTATAATGTTCAGAAATTTTAAGGCGCATATCATAAAGCGAGTTGTACTTAACCGATTCATCAAAAAGTGAGATTTTATCCAGTGCTTCCTTTCTGATAAAAC
>JAGGXD010000042.1 GCA_021163295.1 Bacteroidales bacterium | reverse complement strand
TTATCAACGTACATGGTATGGACCGCAGGGGCATCGAAACCTGTGAGCCACATATCACGGACAATTACCATCTTTAACTTATCATCAGGATCCTTGAAACGGGATTTGATGGCTTCCTGTTGTGTTGATGTGCGCATATGGGGATTCCATGCTTCCGGATCATTTGATATGTTGCCGGTCATCACAACAGCAATCTCAGGACAATGTTCTAATGATGTTAGAGCATCGTACATTTTTACGCAGTTCCTTCGACTCATACAAACAATCATTGCTTTGCCGGGTAATGTTTCCGTGCGTTTCAGATAATGGTCTAGAATATCCCCGGAGACTTTTTTAATCCGGTCATCTGCTCCTGCAGCATCTTCAAGAGCAGCCCATTTCATCCTGTTGGCTTCATTCACAGCAATTGAAGATGAATATTCCTCTGCCTCTTCCAATAACTCTTCATTAGCTATGTGAATCATTGCCATCCTTGGTTCGTAGTAGATGGGAACGGTTGCTTTGTCCTCAATAGACTGCTTGATGTCATACACATGAATGGTCTCCCCGAATACTTCCCGGGTGTCTGCATCTTTCAAATCAACCGGCGTACCGGTAAAACCAATAAAGGAAGCATTCGGAAGTGCTTTACGGATATGTGCAGCAAAGCCATCAAGTAAACCATACTGTGTGCGGTGAGCTTCATCTGCAATTACAATAATGTTTCCCCTGGTGGATAATACGGGATGTTCAGCTTCCTTTTCCCCATTGTTGGTTTTTAGTCTAAACTTTTCTATGGTTGTAAAGACTACTCCTCCGCCTTCTCTGTCCAGGAGTTTTCGTAACTTATCAGTGCTTTCAGCATGTGATACAGTACCAACAAGATCACTTGCCAGCACAAAATTATCATACAGCTGAGAGTCCAGATCACGGCGATCAACCTCAACTACAATTGTAGGATTTTTTAACTCAGGGAGCTTGCTCATTATACCGGTATAAATAGCCATGGAAATACTTTTCCCGGCTCCCTGGGTGTGCCATATAACACCGATACGACCATCTCCTTTGGGCTGAATTGCTTCAAGTGTTTTATCTATGGCAAAAGAGATACCGAAAAACTGGTGGTACTTTGCTCCTTTTTTAACGAGTGTACCGTTATGATCCTCATGGAAAATAAAATAGCGGATGTATTTCAGAAACCTTTCTTTTGGAAACAAACCCATGATAAGGGAATGCAGTGCAAAATCGTCTTCTACAACATTCAGACCGTCAACTGACTTCCACGGAGAAAACCATTCCCTGCCGGAAGAATACATTCCGGAAAGGGTTGTTGTGCCGTCTGATGCTATTGTGACCTCATTGTATTCAAATATCCGCGGGATATCTTTTATGTAATGCTTTATCTGGTTATATGCGTTTTCAACCGTTGCATGAAGCTCATAAGGATTTTTAAACTCAAAAAGAACCAGTGGCAGACCATTGACAAAAATTAGCAGATCGGGACGGCGGTTGTTTTTGCCAATTACCGGGAACTGGTTTACACAGAGAAACTCGTTATTTTCAGGGTGGTTAAAATCGATTGGGTACAGGTGTTCAAAATATTCTTTCCCTGAATCATCCTTCCAGGAATAATCAATACCCTGCGATAGCTTACGGTGGAAATCACGGTTACGGTAATCCAGCTCTATCCCTTCGTTCCGGGTAAAAAGACTTACCACCTCTTTAATAGCTATGGGGGGTAAATGGGGATAGGTTTTCGACAGGAAAGAATAAAAATGATCTTCGAGAATTGGTTGTTTCAGGTCCCGGTTAAACTCTGAACCGTGACGATAAGTATATCCCAGCTCCTCCAGCCATTCGATGGCTGCAAGTTCGACATCCGATTCGGTGAGTTTATTATTCATTTCCCTGAATTTTCTTCTTTTGTCATATAGAGTGCAAATTACAAAACTTCTTTCAGCTTCTCTTCTACTGTTTTAACCCTGACCTCTCCACTGATTAGTTTTGATAATAGATAATCTCTTGTTTCAGTTAAAGTGTTATTCTCTATGAGATTGTTTTCAATTTGATCGAAGATTGGTTTTGACATTTTAAAATAATTATCAATATCCACTGCCTTTAAAATTTTAAATTCTCTAAATACACCTTTACTTATTTCACGAAATGTACTACCATTAGCAAGATTATTAATCGTATCCATGTTTTGATGCAGCCAACCAAATAGCTGATAAACTGTGAATTGTTTATTAGGAACAAGTGTAATAAAACCTTGATTTGTACAAGCTTCATAACGATTTATTGTTATCGCTCCAATTGTTGCTCTACTTGTCATAAGTAAGCTATATGGTGGAAATAACTTTGCTGATGATTTCTGCAAACCTATACTTGTTATTTTCTTTTCAGACCCTAACGAAAAAAGACTATTGGTTTTCGTCAAATCAGTAGGTGAGTACCAAATAATTTCTCCGGTTTCCCAATATTCTTTTACTGACGTCTTTGGAGTACCTCCACCAAGGGTTTCAATTGCTTCATCAATTTTCATCACTTCCCACCCCTTTGGTATCAGTCCCAGTTCCGAATCCACAAATTCCCCGTCACGGAACGGACCAAAATCCACAAACCACTCCTTATAGATCGCCATTGCCATTTCTTCCAGGGTTTTGTTCATTTCCAGGTTGAGTTCGATCTTGTCGTCAAGGGTACCGAGTATTTCGGCAATGCGATATTGTTCATTAATATTTGAAGTTGACCAAGCTTCTATAGCATTTAGTGTTGCTTGATTCAAAAGTGGTTGTCCTGATCCTCCTTTATAATAATTTAGATTAATCGATTTTAAGAGAAAAAACAAGTATTTTGGATTATTGTTATTTCTTGCAATAGCTTTTATAGCATTATCAGTTATCCAACACGGATTCTTTGCATAATATAGGCTGCCACAATAACTTCCAACTCTGCCAATAATGATTGCATCCCCTTCTATATTGTGTTTATTAGAAAAACCTATTAACCCATTTGAACCAAACACGGGAAATGGTAGCTTTTCTGACCTATTGGGAGAAGTTCTTCCATTAGAAAATTTAAGTAATTCTCCCAATTTATATTTTCTCCATTCCTGCATTGATTTTATATTTTATTCGTTCTTTATTCGTGCATTCGTGGCATTTCCTTACGAATGTACAAATTATTAGTATGTTGTTTTTTCAGATGCTCTTCATATTAATCAAGACCAATTTTTCAGTCTTTTTTCACATTCATTTTTGGGTAACCTTGAGTTTATTTCCATTAGTTGAGTAAGCTTTAAAGAAGCCTTTTTTTCAGTAATTCTTCCCTCCCTTATTAATTCATCCAATACCCATAGAATTCCATGCACTTCTAATTGATTGCTTTCAGCATAATTTTTTAAAGCACTGTCTCCCGTAAGAATAAAAGCTTTGTTCTTTTTTGCATGATAAATAATTGAACAATCCGCAATGGTTAAACCCGGGAATTTATCTCTGATTTCAGTAAGTTTTGAAATTTCATCCTTTGGTGTTTCTAATAATTCAAGCTTCCCGGCAATAATAAAATTATCAATCATTTCCTTTTGGGATGGTTCTTTAATTTCATTTAATACAAAATCAGTGATACATACATCAAAATTTAGATTAAAAAATATATAAAGCAGATTGATATCAAATAAATCAAAAATAATATTCGCATCCTTAACAGCCGTTGTCATGATGCTTTCTCAAATTTTCCCCGGAATTCACTAATGGTTATGTTTTCCAGTTCTGCAGCTTTACTAATTGATATTATTTGTTCACTTGCAGCCTGAAAAACAAGTTGATGATACCTGCTGCTCTTTTCTTTACCGGTATATTCTCCCCAGGTTTCCTCATTCTGAAGCCGGTTTTTTCTCACATATATAAAGAAATTAGTTGATCTGCTTTCGGAAATTATATTTAAGACCTTTGCTCTCATCATAAGTGCCTGTACAGATATACCAAAATATTCTTTTACAGCTATAAGTTCAGGCAACGAAATAGAAGACCGGTGCTTACCAAATTCTCTAAAAAATACAGGTTTGGGTATTAAAAAAGCGCCCGCAAAACTATGACATAATTTTTCACGCCTATGATGTTCTTTTTTTTCATCAAATTTGAGTATAAGATGTCCTAATTCATGTAAAGCGGTGAATCTTTTACGTACAGGATCCAATTTCTTATTAAGTACAATTACAGGAATATCTTTAACAATAGAGGAAAACCCATCAAAATTATCGGAAGTATTAAGTTC
This sequence comes from Bacteroidales bacterium, assembly GCA_021163295.1. GTDB lineage: Bacteria > Bacteroidota > Bacteroidia > Bacteroidales > VadinHA17 > JADFUQ01. The sequence continues at coordinate 2,081 of JAGGXD010000042.1, read as the reverse complement.
AAATACCTTTACACCTCTATCTTCAAGCATTTCTAAAACATTTGGGACCGGATTAAGCCCCAGATCCCAGGCTCTTCTTAATTCAACAACAATATTTTCAATATGCTCATGTGAAGAAATAATTTTATTTTTTACCGGACTTTTAAATGGCTCATCAATCCCCAGAAGATGTTCCAATTCCAAATATTTTTCCAAAAAATCAATGGTTTTTTCTTTGATTGAGTTTTCTTCTTTAATGCTTAACTTTGATTTTTTACGAAATTCTATTTCGCCTAAATTTATGTCAGGTTTCCTGAAAAAATAATCCGGTTTCACATTCAGAACATCAGCAAGTTTTAATAACACCTGACTATCAGGCAACATTTCACCCTTTTCATATTTGCTGATAGCTTGTTTACTGATAATGTTACTTAGCTTATCAGCTAAATTTTGCTGAGAAAATCCTGCCATTTTACGTGCAGATTTAACGCGGTGAGCAAATATTTCTTTCATGGCTGTGTGACTTTTGGTTGACAAACATACAATAAATATACAAAATGTCAACCACAAATCAAAATTCTTCCAGGTTTTTTTGAATTTTTTTCTTTAAATCTGTGCTTTTCACGAATTGTTCATTAAGTTTCGCTTTTAACCCTGCTATCTTTTCTTCAAATGGAACCCCATCATCCTCTTCCTCCTCAGTACCAACATAAATACCGGGAGTTAACTTATAATCCTGTGTTTTTACATCTTCAACAGTGGCAGCTTTACAGAATCCCGGTACATCTTCGTATTTACCCTCTGTTTTACGCCATTCGTTATAAACACCTGCTATTTTCTGAATATCTTCATCACTAAATACCCTCAATCGCCGGGTAGCCATTTCGCCCATTTTGGATGAATCTATAAACAGTATTTCATTTTTTCTTTCCCGGTAACCGTCTTTGCCTTCCCTGTTCCTGCTCAGGAAAAACAGGGCGGCGGGGATCCCTGTGGTTAAAAATAATTTATCAGGTAACCGGACCACACAGTCAATAATACCGTTGTCCACCAGGTGTGCCCTGACATTACGTTCCCCTTTACTATTCGTTGTCATCGCACCATTTGCCATTACATAACCTGCAGTCCCTAACTCGCTTAAATGAGAATAAAAGGTCTGCATCCACATATAGTTTGCATTGCCGTTAGTAGAGAACTCTGTCTTTTTACCAAGTAACCGGGGATCATCATCTGCCAGGTCTTCGGCATGCCAGCCGGATATATTAAAAGGAGGATTGGCAATTACGTAATCGGCTTTAAGTCCGGAGAATTTATCATCCAGCAGAGAATCACCCATCTTAAGTTCAAAAGGCAGATCACGCAGGAGCAAATTCATTTTACACAATCGCAGTGTTCCCTGGTAACGTTCCTGTCCGTATATAGCAATATCTTTTTTGCTCCCTCCGTGAGCTTTCACAAACTTCATTGACTGAACAAACATACCGCCACTACCACAGGCAGGGTCGAAAATACGACCTTTGTATGGCTGTAACATTTCAACCAGTAAACGTACAATTGAGCCGGGAGTAAAAAACTGCCCTGCGCCGGAGCCCTCTGCCATGGCAAACTTACCCAGGTAATATTCGTAAATACGACCCAGTATATCAGATTCCGGATTTTCCTTCTCCGAGAATTTTTTCTGTGACAATAAGTTTATTAGCTCACCTGTTTGTTTAGGTGTTAGCTGGCTTTTTACAAAAATTGGGGGCAAGATCCCTTCCAGGTTGGAATTGGTTGCAGCAAGAATTTCATTGACCATATCGAATGCCTGATCAACCTTTACCTTGATATCATCCTGTTGGGCATTTTCTCTCAGGTAACTCCAGGTTGCCTCATCTGGGAATTTAAAAACATTCTTTGCAGTGTATTCATCCGGATCCTCCAGTACAGAATCAATCTCTTCCCGGTTTGTTGTATAGTAATCAGATTTGGGATCGTGTACCAGGTCTGACAGTTCCTGTTTCCGTAATTCATATCGTTCAGACAGATGTTTAAGGAAGATAAGGGACAGGACAAAATCTTTGTATTGATTCTCAGCCACAGCACCACGCAGTTCATTAGCC
>JAGGXD010000185.1 GCA_021163295.1 Bacteroidales bacterium | reverse complement strand
TATCAGCTTTGGTAGCAATATAAGGTATTTCAGCTTTTTGCTTAGGTGAGAAATGATCATTATTCAGATACCTTTTATCAACTGTCCAAAGGTCGAGAAGAATTAGTGCCGGCAGAATAAAATACAAAACTTTTATCGAAATTTTTTTATAGTGATATGCAAGAAGTGATCCTGCTGTAAGAATAACAAAAATCAATGATCTGAAGGCATCTGTTTTAAGGAGTTGCTGACGATCGGTTCTTAATGCCTGAATCAATTCTTGGGTAAAGCCTTGTTGTAACAGGCTATCGTCAAGTGGTGCACTAAAATTGAAAAACAAACCAGGAAACAGAACGAAAATCAAAGCCAGTCCGCCGGTAATAATAACCGACCATTTTATTGCATAAAGAAAAGTTTCTTTTGTGTGTTTCCCATTAAGAAATTGGTTTAATCCGATTATACCAAGCAAGGGCATAGCAAACTCAGCAATGATCAGTGTCATAGAAACAGTCCGGAATTTGTTATATCCGGGAACATAATCGATGAAAAAATCGGATAAAAAATAAAAATGTTTTCCCAACGCGAGCAAAATGGACAGGATAGTAATGGAGACCAGCCACCATTTAACTTTGCCTTTTACCAGGAATGCCCCGAAAAAGAACAGGAAAATAACTACGGCTCCTATATAAACCGGACCGGCTGTATATCTCTGTGGACCCCAATAAGTGGGTAATTGGTTAACAATCTGCCGGGAATTCGGAACATTATAAGATTTAAGTTTTTTGTAGATCTCTGACTTTGTGCCAAAAGTATTGGAACTCGACCCGCCAACAAAATTTGGAATAAACAGGTCAAAAGTTTCAGCAATTCCATAACTATAGTCATTAAGAATATAGTCTTTATCAAGTCCTGATGTTTTATTTTCATTCTGTTCATAAGTAAGTTCCGATTCTCCACGAATAGAATACTCACCATATTCAATGGTTGTAATGATAGCTGCAAAACTTACACCTACAGCCAGGATAACAGGAATAAACAACAAACCGACTCTTACGATGAATTTGTTAAATTGTTTTTCCTTTATCGAATCGATCATCAGGAAAACCCCCATGACTACAACAATAATCAGGGTGTAGTAGGTTATCTGCAGGTGGTTATTGATTAGTTGCAGTGCAAGTGCGAACCCTGTTATTATACAGCCTACCAGGGGTTTCTTTTTTAAAGCATAATATACTCCGGCAACAATCACAGGTAAATATCCCAATGCAATTGATTTAGTAGCATGTCCTGCAAAAATTATTATGAAGAAGTAAGATGAAAAACCATAAGCAAAAGCCCCGGCAAGGCTAAGCCAGCGATTAACTCCGAACAACCTGAGGGCAATATAGAAACCAAGAAGATACAGAAATACGAAACTCACAGGGCGGAAACTAAAAAGTGTAAGGATACGGTTAATAAAACTGATAACTTTTGGTGGTTGGGGACTGCTGATAAGATAGGTTGGCATTCCGCCAAACATACTGTTTGTCCATAAAGTTTTCTCCCCTGTTTTCTCCTGAAAATCGCGCAGCTCTTTAGACATCCCTTTAAACTTTTGGGTATCTCCCGGAACGAGTCGCTTGCCTTCAAGCATAGGACTGAAATAGAGCAAGGGAATAATAATAAAAAGCGCTATAATTAAAATCTCGCTGCTTATGTTCTTAAAGATTTGCTTCATCCCTGATATTTTTGTGTAAAATAAGTTTAATTTTGAAATTTGCACAAATTTATAGCAGAAATAAAGCAGGATCATGAAGATATTGATGGTTTTAGAAAGAGAATTCCCGGCGGATGAAAGGGTTGAAAAAGAAGCTGTTTCATTAATTGAGGCAGGGCACGAAGTTTTTCTTGCGTGTTATACAATGATAAATAGAAAGGAATTTGAAGAATATAAGAGAATAAAAATTTATCGTAAACCTATTTCGAAATTTATTTATAAATCAAGTGTGGGTTGTCTTAAGTTTCCATTTTATTTCAATTTTTGGAGGAATTTCTTAGACAGTTTGTTTAAAAATGAAACGTTTAATGCTATTCATATTCATGATTTACCATTGGTAAAGATAGGCTTGGAATTAAAACAAAAATTTAAGATACCATTAGTTTTTGACATGCATGAGAACTACCCTGTCTTATTGGAGTTATCTACTCATATAGATAAACCATTGGCGCGATTACTGCATTCAAACAAAGCCTGGCGCGAATATGAGGTTGCAATGCTAAAGAGTGCAGACAGAATTATTACGGTTATTGATGAGATGTTTGAGAGGGTAAAAGAATTTCAAATACCTGCAGATAAAATATTTATACTTCCTAACACAACACGAATTTCCGATTTTGAATTCCCGGATAAAAAACCTGATGATCATTTCCTGACAATGATATATATAGGAGGCATTACCTACCATAGAGGGTTACAGGTTGTGCTGAATGGAATGAAATTAATATCAGATCGAAGGAAGGATGTTCGGTTATGGATAGTAGGTTCTGGTAATTATGTTTCAGATCTAAAAAAACTGGCATCGGAATTAAATCTGGATAATTTCGTTGATTTTCTGGGATGGAAAAACTTTCCCGAGATGGCCGAATTACTAATGCTTTCTGATATAGCAATCATCCCACATATCAAATCTGAACATACGGATCATACTATTCCGAATAAGATATATCAATATGCATATGCTAATAAACCAATTATTACAAGTAATTGCAGGCCTTTAGAAAGATTAGTCAAGGAAATGAATATTGGCGTTGTTTATAAACATGATTCAGTTGAGGATTTTGTGAATTCTTTTATGGAATTAACAAAGGATTCAGGTTATAAAAAAATTGGGGAGAACGGCAGGAAATATATACTGGATAAATACAACTGGGAAAAAACAGTAGAGCCATTATTACAAATTTATCAGTCATTACAGGAACAATAACCGTAATATTGATTCAATTTCAATAAAAAAGTAAATTCAATTTATAATTATGTTGATTAAACCATTACATTATACACTGGTTCAAAAGTATCATAAAAATTTGGTAAAGGGGGAAATTATAAAATACGCAAAAGGAAGAGTCCTTGATTTAGGCTGTGGAGACAAACCTTTCTATCCATTTATAAAGGAGCAGGTTGAAGAATATATTGCAGTTGATCATCCTGACACACCACATTCGAAAGAGCATATTGATTTCTTTGCTTCAGCATATGAGCTTCCCTTTAAAGACAGCTATTTTGATGTTGTTCTTCTAACTCAGGTTATTGAGCATTTGGAAAGACCTGTGTCAGGATTACTAGAAATTCATCGGGTTTTAAAAGAAAAAGGAGTTCTAATAATTTCCTGGCCATTTTTATATCCTATTCATGAAGCCCCGCGGGACTTTTTTCGTTATACTATATATGGAATGAAATATTTAGCCGAAAAAACAGGATTTCTTATAAAAAAACTAAACCCTGTATCGGGGTTTTGGATTACTTATTTTTCTTTTTTATCTATTTACATTTTAAGGAAGTCAAAACTAATTTATATTTTGCTTTTACCCTTTTTGTTTCTTTTTAAATATATTTGCGTTTTACTTGAAATGATTGATAGAAATAATAATTCTAAATCTGCCTGGACGTGGAATTATTATGCCATTTTAGAAAAATTGGGTGATGGAAAGTAACAAAAAAGCATTAATAATTGGTGGGTTAGGATTTATAGGAAAAAACTTGTATCTCCATTTATCAAAAAATGGAATAAAAGTGCATATTCTTTCAAATGATAATCTAGAACAAAACGACCCTTTTAATGAAGTAT
>JAGGXD010000107.1 GCA_021163295.1 Bacteroidales bacterium | reverse complement strand
TCATTCTGATTGGACTTTACGGAGTACTTGTAAAAAAAACCCTGATAAAAATTGTCATCGGGCTGTCGGTACTGGATGCTGGAATCAACTTGTTGTTGATATCCATTGGATATCTGAAGGAGGGTACGGCACCAATCTTTTCCCCGGCACTATTAAAGGGAATGCCTTTAACCATGAATAATATACGAAAACTAAGTGAAGGTATGGTAGACCCGGTACCGCAGGCTCTGGTGCTTACAGCAATTGTCATTGGTTTTGGTGTCATTGCTGTTGCTCTTTCGCTGGTTATCAGGTTATACCGGCATCATCATACATTAAATATTGACGAGATAAAAAATTTGAAATGGTAGGAAGCCCTGTTTTATTTATAGCAGTCCCTTTATTGGCGGCATTTTTGATTCCTCTACTGGGGTTTGTATGGAAAGAATCTGTCAGGATCCTTCCGGGTTTGGTTTTGCTATATCTGCTTATCCTTTCGGTAACCCTTATGGGACAGGTTATGCAGTCGGGAACTATTGTTGAAGTGATAGCCGGCTGGTCACCTCCCTGGGGTATCAATCTTGTATTTAGCCCCCTCACAGGTTTCCTCACTACACTGATGATCCTGATGGGATTTATTATCTGGATATATAGTTACCGGTTTAAGAATGTTGATTTCCATGAAGCAGTAAAATATTTTATTTTGCTGCTCTTAATGATAACCGGTTCTGTTGGTATTGTACTTACGGGTGATATTTTCAACCAGTTTGTTTTTATTGAGATCACCAGTATTTCAGCCTATGCACTTACTGCTTTCTACAAGGGACGTGACAGTGCCGAAGCCTCTTTTAAGTACCTGATGATTGGCTCACTTTCATCAATGTTTTTACTTCTTGCCATTGTTCTGATTTATTCTCAGTTGGGTACATTAAATATGGCGGATATTGCCTTAAAGGCTCATCTCATGAAACCTGAATTCAAAATACTTGCCCTGATTTTCTTTTTAACCGGATTAGGTATTGAAGCTGAGATTTTTCCACTTAACGGTTGGGCTCCGGATGTATATTCCCAGGCTCCGGCCCCTGTAGCTGCGGCTTTTTCCGGGATTGTTGTAAAAGCCGGTGTATATGCAATAATTCGTGTAATTTTTACTCTTTTTGATGTTTCCGGTACCCATCAGTTCCTGATCATTGCCGGTATAATAACACTGATTATTGCTGAAATGGCTGCTATTAAACAGGAACGACTGAAAAGAATGCTTGCTTATTCCAGTATCGGACAGATGGGGTTAGTGCTGGTCGCATTTGGTATAGGTACCGAAGAAGGTATATTTGCAGCACTTTTCTTAATGCTTAATCATGCTATTATTAAACCGTTGCTTTTTCTTTCGGGAAGCTATCTGGTTTATCACTCAAAAGATAAATTTATTAATGAAACAGACGGTATGGCAAAGCACATTCCCTTAACATCTTTTCTTTTTGCTCTTGGTGCCGTTGCTATTGTCGGGATGCCTCCTTTTGCCGGGTTCTGGAGCAAATGGTTTGTGCTGTCCGCTGCAGCCCATGCCAACATGATTCTGGTAATTGCATTGGTGCTGTTCGTAAGTATTGTAGAGCTTGTGTATTATTTCAGGGTAGTAAACCGGATTTATTTCTTTCCAAAACGGAAAGAAATTGAACCGAAAAAACCAACTATTAATGCTCTTATAGCAATGGGTATGCTGGGAATATTTATTCTGGTTATAGGTTTCTATCCTGATAGTGTTACCGGTTATTTGCATAGTGCATCCCACAGTCTGCTTGAAAAGGGTAAGTATATTCAGGATGTTTTGTCTATTGGTCAGTCACTAACACATTAAGCTGAAGGAAAAATGAATATGATATTTATATTATTTGCCGTTTTGTTGGGAGGAGCACTGCTTACCTTTTTTTCAAACAAGGTTTCCGGATTGCTTAGAGATATATTTTTCCTGCTAACTGTTTTAGCTGCCGGCGTATTCTTTTATCTATTTATAAAGAAGGGAGACACAGTAAGTTTTTCACTTGCAGGACTCAATTTGCAGTGGGGGCTAAATGCTTTCGGCTGGTATTTCTCACTGATTGTTCTGGGACTTAGTACACTTGCTGCATTTTATGCTTTGGCTTATATGAGAGGAAAAGAGCGGCTGGGATATTTCTATTTTAATTTCCTGGTAAGTATTCTTTCCATGCTGGGAATTCTGATGAGCCGCGATCTTGTTTCATTTTTTGTCTTCTGGGAGATAATGACCTGGTCATCTTATTTCATTGTAATCTACAACGGGAAAAATGTTCAGCGGAATGGGATCAATTATATTATTTTTAGTACCATCGGAGCATATGCTATGCTAACAGCCATTGTATTAGTTTATACGAATACTGACAGTCTGATAATCAGTGATATGATCACAAGCTATCCGCAATTTACTCCGGTTCTTCAGATATTTGTCCCAATCCTTTTCCTTATGGCTTTCTCGGTTAAAGCTGCTATGATGCCTTTACATGTATGGGCCCCTGACGCTTATTCCAATTCTCCTATGGCATATTCAAGTGTTTTCTCAGGAGCATTGTCAAAAATGGGGATATATGGAATGATTATCGTTTTTGTTACCATGATTTCCTATCTTCCGGATAGTACATGGTTTAAAGAAATTTTTGCCTGGCTGGGAGCTATTACTGCTATCATGGGTACATTATGGGCAGTTTCGCAGGATGATGCCCGGAAATTACTGGCTTATTCTTCTATTGCCCAGTTGGGATATATTATTACCGGGGTGGCTATCGGAACCGAGTTGGCTATGTTATCGGCACTTTTCCTTGCAGTTCTTCACGGACTATTCAAAGGTGCTCTATTTATGGCTGTTGGTGCTATTGAACGACAAACAGGTACTGTAAACTTTACTGAAGTTACCGGTCTGATCCGAAAAATGCCATGGACCTTTATTGCATCTCTTCTTGCAATTATTGCACTCGCCGGTATCCCGCCTCTTGGTGGGTTTGTTGGAAAATGGATGCTTTATGAATCGCTTATTAACAGCAACCATTATATTCTTGTCATTGCTATCTTTTTTGCCAGTACGGCAGCATTCCTGTACTGTTATAAGTTCTTGTTCGGATTTTTCCTGGGGCAGGAAGAAAAAGAATGGGAACATGTTAAAGAAGCACCGGCGTTAATGGTAGTTCCTATGATGATCCTGGCAATAGGTACCGTTGTTCTGGGAACATTTCCCGGCATTATATTAAAACCGGCTGATATAGCTATGCAGTCTCTGGGATATGCACCTACCGAAGGACATCTCTGGAGCATGTCTGTCCTCTTCAACGAATGGGGTGACCAGGTGTTGTTAAAACCACTTGTTTATGCAATTGCCGGAATCTTTCTTTTCTTTCTTATTCTGTTAACGGTAAAAGGATGGAAAACTATGAGATATGTTACTACAAAAGATATCAGTTCATCAGGAGAGGTGCCACTTGAGGATGAGAACCTTACTTTTTCGATCAATTTCTTTCAGCCTTTTATGCGCGCTGCCGGGCCGGTGATGAAAAAGAGAATGATTACCTATTACCGTGAGTTTGGTAAAGCAATAGATATTCTCTTTGACTTTACCCGGCGTATCTATAATGGAAATGGCCAGACATATGCCATTTATGTTATGATATTTTTGGTGATATTATTACTGTTAAAAAACAATTTATTCGGTTAATATATTTAATATAATGGGAGAGATATTACAATATACATGGGGAGCAATAGTGTCGTTTGTGTTGGCCTTTTTTGTAGGAATTACCTATATGGGGCTGAGCCGAATAGTTACAGCTCGTGTACAGAACAGAATTGGTCCACCCTGGTATCAAAACTTTTTTGATGTATTCAAGCTTTTTTCCAAAGATACTTCTATACATCATGGTATTATGCATCACATGGGACCGGCTTTTATGATGGTTACCGCAGTAATGTCACTATTGATCATACCAATCTTTAATGGCGGCAGTTTTTTTACAAACCTCAATTTTCATGGCGATTTGATATTTCTGATTTACATCATGGTTTTCGGTCCGCTGGGGATGGCGCTGGGAGCAGGCCAGACCGGTAACCCGAATTCAGCTATAGGGGTTACACGTGGTCTCAGCCAGATTGTAGGCTTCGAAATTCCATGGGTAATGGCTCTTGTTGCCCTGATGATTCAGTATAAAACAACCTCTATTGTCGACCTGATGAATATCCAGGCTGAGACGGGAAAATGGCTGATGTTCACATCACCTTTTGCTTTCATTGCCGCTGTACTGGCTATGCTTGGAATGTTCCGGTATGCTCCTTTTGATATTGTGGGAGCACCGCAGGAGCTGGCATCCGGACCTATGTCTGAAAATGGAGGAAAGTACCTGTTTGTTATGATGTCGTCCGGGGCAGTGTTTGCCTTTGCTAAACTTACTCTTTATGTAGATATCTTTATGGGTGGGGCAAATAACCTGATAATTCTTGTTGTCAAAACTTTTATTCTTTATATGATCCCTGTATTGTACGGGATTGTAAGTCCGAGGTATCGTACTGAGCAATCGGTACGTTTTTTCTGGGGCTGGCCAACACTGTTTGGACTGCTTGCAATTTTACAAGCTGCATTCTTATGATAAAAAAGTGAAAAGATGATAAACGATAAAAATTCACAGAAGATTGTAGATATTATCCGGAATTATGCCAGGAAGCACTCATTATGGATACTGGCGTATGGAACAGGATGCGGTGCAATTGAATTACCTCCCACAATGACTTCCAGGTATGATGCTGAGCGTTTGGGGGTACGGGGTGCTGCAACTCCACGGCAGGCTGATTTACTTTTGATCACCGGATATCTCACCACGAAATCACTTAAGCGGGTAATTCGTGTTTATGAACAAATGCAAGATCCCAAATATGTTATTGGCTTCGGTTCATGTACGATTAATGGTGGTATGTACTGGGATTCGTATAATACAATTAAGGCTCTTGACAGATATTTACCCGTGGATGTTTATATTAACGGATGTATGCCCCGGCCGGAAGCGGTCCTTTCCGGTTTTGCAAAACTTCAGGAGCTGATACAGGATGGAAAAGCAAACGGAGCAAAAGAGTATAAGGAGAATCTTAAATGGTATCGGGACAATCAGAAAAAAGTAATAACAAATTGGAAAATGCCTGAATATAACTGGTAACCAACATGATGATGGAAGAAATAAAAACAACAATAATTGATCGTATTAAGTTGCATTTCAGTGATGCCGTGGAGAAAGAATTTTCTTACAATCGCCTGGATTTCAGTGTAAAGAAAGAAACTGTTCCTTCTATTCTCTTCTACTTAAAAGAGGAAATGGGCTTTAAACATCTTTCTCATATCTCTTGTGTTGACTGGCTTGAAGAAGGTGAGTTCGAAATGATCTTTATCCTTTGGTCGCCTGAAGAAAAAATCAAAGTCTTTATACATACACGTGTGGACAGAAGTAACCCGGTTATGGACAATATAGATATGATTTGGCGTCAGGCAAATACCTATGAACGTGAGATGAAGGAGATGTATGGTATTCAGTTTACCGGACTGGAAGCACCGGAAGAATTTTTGCTCGAAGATTGGAATGGACCACCGCCGATGCGACGGGATTTTGATACAGAAGCATATGCTGCTAAAACTTACTGGGAAAGGCCCGGTAGAGAAGATGCCCTGGATGTACGTGAAACTGTTGAGAAACGTACCGGCGAGGTATTACCTGAATTTGCCAAAAAATACAAACGATGAGAGAAAAAGCAACAACTCTGTATATTGGTCCGCAGCACCCCGGTATCACGGGTAATATGATGGTTAGATTAAAAGTGGAAGGTGATACAATTGTTAAGGCTGCAACCGAAGTGGGATACCTGCATCGCTCTTTTGAAAAACTGATCGAAAAAAGAAACTGGCTCCAGAGTTTTACACTACTCTGTCGTTTCTGTGTTCCCGAGCCCGATCCGGTGGAAGAGTCATATGCCCGTGCTGTGGAAATGATAGAAGGTCGCGAAGTTCCTGAACGGGCAAAATATATACGCGTTCTTGTCCTTGAGCTTGCCCGTATCGGCTCATACCTTCTTTGGTATGGAGGACAATCCGGATCACTCGGACTATACACAGTCGGACAGTGGAGTGTTGGTGACAGAAATTATATTCTTGATCTGTTTGAAGCTTTGACAGGTGCCAGGGTATATCATATGTATATCTGGCCGGGTGGTGTGCGCCGTGATTTTCCGAAAGGATTTGAAAAAAAGGTAATCGATACAATGGATTATTTGGAAAAACGATTGGATGACTACGATGATCTGATGTTCGATAATGCGATCTTCAAAAAAAGGACAAAGGGTGTAGGGATTATTGATAAGGAAAAGGCTGTTGAATGGGGTGTGGTCGGACCTCCCTTACGTGGATGTGGTATCCGAAGTGATATACGCATTGACGATCCCTACGAGATATATGATAAGCTTGATTTTATAGTTCCTGTTGAAGAAGGAGGTGACATTTGGACCCGTGCCCTGGTTCGCCGGCAGGAGATAAGACAATCCATCAGGATTATCAGGCAGGTTATTGACAATATCCCAGGAGGGGAATATTATAACAAAGTTCCCAATCCGCAGAAATGGGCTTTACCCAAAGGCGATGCTTATGCCCGTACTGAAGCGGTAAGGGGTGAGGTAGGTATGTATCTTTCGAGCGACGGAAGTATAAATCCCCGCAGGGCACATTTTAAGGGTGCGGCTTATGTACATGCTATTACATTGCTCGAACATCTGCTGGTGGGTGAAAATCTGGCTGATGTGGCTGCAATAATGAATAGTTTGGGTACATGCCCGCCGGAAATTGAACGATAGGTTAACATTGTTAAGGAAAAAAATATGAGTTTTGATCTGAAAGGTACACTGAAACCACTAACAGCGCTTAAGCAGTTTGGGCAAAAACCGCATACACTGACCAATGTTCCGTTTATTCCCAGGGAGGCTGCTGATCGGTACCGTGGATTGCATTATAACAACCTCGACGAATGTATCGGTTGTGGAAACTGTTCTACAATCTGTCAGAATCAGGCTATTGATATGATTCCTGTTGATGGGATTGAAGGGAAAAACGGAGATTCAGGATTACGGCCCAGGGTGGATCACGGACGTTGCTGCTGGTGTGGTTTGTGTGTTGATGTTTGTCCTACCGGAAGCCTCAGTCTTACAAAAGACTATGTTTATGTTAGCGAAGACGCTAATTCATTTCTCTGGACTCCTGGCGTGGATAATCCGGAAGGAGATGAAAGAGTATCTTTTTTCAGTACCAAAGAGACATCACTCAATGACCTGGGACGAATACCGATGCCTGAACTGGAAGGAATGGAAAGGATCAAATCATTTGCGGAGGTGGTACTGGGTTACAATGAAGAACAGGCGCGTGCCGAAGCCAGCCGTTGTATCAGTTGTGGTTTGTGTACCGAGGCTTGTCCTGAACATATGCATATCCCTGAATATATTAATGCCATTGCCGGAGGAAACGATGAAGATGCCGTTCGTATAATATATGACAATAATCCATTACCTGAAATGTGCGGTAAGGTTTGTACCCGCAGGTGTGAAGATATTTGTGCTATTGCTCACAGGGGCGATCCCATCGCCATCCGGTGGTTGAAACGTTATGCCACCGAAACGGTCGAAAATGCAGATCTGTTGAAAGAAATTATTAATCCGGAAATAAAAGAACCCAATGGTTTTAAAGTTGGAATTATTGGTGCCGGACCCTCAGGTTTAACAGCTGCCTATTACCTGGCACTAAAAGGATTCGACTGTACTATTTACGAAGCTAACTCTAAAGCAGGAGGGATGACCATGTACGGGATACCAAGATACCGGTTCCCGGAAGATAGCCTGGATAAGCAGATTGAATATATTCAGAAAATCGGAGTCAGGATACACTTTAATACTAAAGTAGGAAAAGATATCTCTTTTGGGGAGATTTACCATAACTATGATGCTGTATTTATGGGTGTAGGTTTTCCAAAACCCTGGACATTGGGTATTGAAGGAGAAGAGCTTCATGGCTCAATTCAGGCTGTTAACTTCCTCTACGAAATCAATAACGGGAAAAAAGTGGACATTGGTAATAAAGTAATTGTTATCGGTGGTGGTAATGTAGCTATTGATGCCGCCAGGGTTTCTGCCCGGTTAGGTGCTGATGTTACTATTCTTTACCGGCGTCGTGTTCAGGATATGCCGGCCGATTGGGAAGAAATAGAAGGAGCTGAAGCGGAAGGAATACATATCATCTCGCAGGCTATACCAATACAGTTCCACGGAGATGAAAAGGGACATATTACTACTGTCGAATATCTCAAAGCCGAAATGGTGCCTGATGAACATGGCGGACGGCCAAAACCGATTGCCATTGAAGGAAGCAATACGGTTATTGAGGTAACTGCAGTCCTTGGAGCGATTGGGCAACAGGGTGATTACAGTTTCCTGGAAGAGGAATTTGACGAAAAAGTAAAAATCGAACGGGGCCGCATTGTCGTAAATGAAAAACAAGAAACCACTCTTAATAAACTGTTTGCCGGGGGAGATTCTGCTAACAGAATAGCAGATGCTATCAGTGCTATTGCCGACGGATACCGTGCTGTCAAGGGTATTGAGGAACTGCTGATGAAAGGAAAATAGAACTTTGTGTTAAAGTACTGGACATGTTCATGTCATCATTTTTTTTTCATAGATTTCTGCAACGCATCCACTTATAAGTTAAATATTCTATATTTGAAGTTAAATATTTTCATATAAGAAAATTAGATTTATGATTTTCAAAGAAAAGTTATTGTTGTGTTTTTCCCTGTTAATGGTTGTAAGTTTATTTTCATCTTTTGCTCAGAATGCAAGTTTGAAAGAATATGAGGCAGAATTCCCTACTTATTCATTCAGTGACCCTGATCCGGTTCCCAATATAGGGAAAATTTATCCTTACTTCCGGTTTGATGGTTATTCTGCTATTTCATCACTACACGACTGGAAAATGGTGGAAATGGAAAACGATTATATCCGGGTTTTTATTACACCGGAGATTGGCGGGAAGATATGGGGGGCAATTGAAAAATCCACCGGGAAAGAGTTTATCTATTATAATCATGCGATGAAATTCAGGGATATTGCTTTGAGGGGTCCATGGACATCAGGAGGTATAGAACTGAATTTCGGATCAATCGGTCATGCACCCACATGTTCCACACCGGTTAATTACCGGGATGCGATGAGGCACGTAGAAAAGGCACGACTATGGCCGGAAAATCTTGGTGTGGGAAAACC